>NZ_JAKZEQ010000009.1:0-92909 GCF_022549155.1 Lactiplantibacillus sp. ME-2 | reverse complement strand
CAAAATTCGAGGTGATGGCTCAATTAATTTTGCCGGTCTGTTATTGGGTGCTTACATTAAAGCGGACCTAGTGACTTGTAATCGTCGCCGGGTTCGCCTTTTATTAACGGGTATGAAATTGCGGGTGCAACATTCGGGGATGACCATGGTCAGTACCCTTGTACTGCAATAGCCAATAAGCGTTTTGCGGTAAAGCGCTACGGGCAATGACGTGAGCAACCGTGTAGCGAATTGTGTCAGCATTAGCGTCAGTCCATAAGCGCCAAGTTGGTAACTTAGCTGCTTGAACCGGTTCCCAATCGCCCAATTCTTGCTCACTAATAGTTAGTGTGGTGAGTAAATCAGGCCGTTCGGAACCAGTCAGTTCAATGTAGTAGCAATACGCGTGCGAATGCAGGCTGTTGGGCTGGCTCATGATGAGATTGCTCCTTTGGATGGCTTTAACAAGTTATCGTTGACTTAAATAACCTTATCATCAATTATAGTACAACCGTTTGACTAAATTGACTAGCTTTTTCACTTACTGTTATTAAAATGTAATATTTAAACTTGCAATTAAAAATAATTAAGTGTCGTCCTTTGACCTGGAACGCGTTTCAGCACGTATATTAAGTGGTGAAAATAATGAGGGGGTGCAGCACGAATGGAAACGGGAATTTTAAAACAGATTGATTTAACAACGACAACGGAACGGTATTTCTTCGTGCAAGTACAACGACTGGCCGACTATGTCTGGATTCGCTCAGTACAAAACTTTAAGCCTTTAGAATTAACGGTTCGGGTGAGTGATTTACAGGTGAACAAGCACCAGGCCGTTGCTGACCGGGGGAATATCAAATATGAGTTCAACGACGATACCGGGGGACTGGTGACGCAACTTGCTGGCTGGGTGCACTAAGACGGTGACAGACAAGCAGTAACTGTGATACTTTAGGCAATCAGCAACCAATAATACTAATGGCAGCAATCAATTTTAACTAGGCTAGGACTAAATCAGGCGCGCCACTGAAGGCTATAATGCTTCAGTGGCACGCCTGATTATCATTAAAAGATCACTTGGTATTATCACTGTAAGTGATTTTATCTAAACCTTGGGTGTCATAATTGAGATTGGTTTTGCCGTCATACACGGTATTCTTGGCATTTAGCTTGGTTTCCATATTGGTAAGGGTCTCAGTACTGAGCCCCAGTTGGGTCCGAAGGCGGTCCGACGTTTGTTGCAAGGTCTTCGTACTTAAAATCTGATAGGAACTCGTATTAATCCAAGCGGGTGAGCCAATGACTTGAGTCGACTGGATGTGTTTCATATTGGCACGATCATGCGTCGCTAACCCAACAAGGTCGTTAAAGCTAAGGTCAGTTTGTAAATTACCCTTCAGTGAAGTGAGTAATTGATTGTAGCGACTATAGGTCTTAGTCTCGGCGAGTTTGGCGAGAACCGCCCGCATGACTTGTTGTTGCCGTAATTGACGGCCGTAGTCGCCCCGGGGGTCCTGATAACGCATCCGTGTATAAGATAGCGCCTGTTTACCATTGAGATGGTGTTTGCCCTTGGTTACTGTGATGTGGTCGAATGAAACGTTGAGTGGACTAGTGATCGTCACGCCTCCAACGGCATCCACGATTTGTTTGAGACCGCCCATATTGATAGTTGCATAGTAATCGATAGGCACGTTGAATAGCTTGCTAACACTAGCCTTGGCCATCTTGGAGCCACCAATATTGTAAGCGGCATTGAGTTTTTGAACATTTGTGTCCTGATCACCGACCATTTCTGCTAATGAATCGCGTGGAATGCTGGTAATGAGCGTTTTCTTGGTCTGCGGATTGATCGTAACGACCATAATGGTGTCAGAATTTCCCTTATCAATACGACCGTCTGCCCCGGTGTCAACACCTAGTAGTAAGATGCTGAGTGGCTTAGTCGTATCGATTTTAGTACTGCTGTTTCCCGTATAGATCGTCGACTGGTAGCGCGCCTGTGCCTGGCGAATAATTAAGCCAATCGCCACGAATGCGATAACGATAATGATGCCGACCGCAATTAACACTGGCCGTAATTTTGAAGATGCTGAATGCCGCATGTTCAAATCCTCCCTTAATTAAAGGCGTTAAGATGGTTCCCCGGATAACGTCTTTGTCTTGAAATCACTGTTTCTAGCATACCCGGTCAGTACGATCCCGGAAAATACTTATTTTGAGTGTACTTAATTTAAAAAATAGATACCACCTAAAAGAATTAGATTGGAAACTGAGCAAATTAGGAGCGGTCACTTACGGACAGTATTACGGCAGAAAACGGATTCTTGGCTTATACTGACAGTGAACTTAAATATATGAAGTGAGGTTTGGTAATTTGACAGTCTTTCGCGCATTTTCTAACCAAGAAGTTTTAGATTATTTAGCAACGCAAGTCACTGACGGGCAGGTCTTCACTGAGGAGGAGACGCTGAAAAAATACTCTTTCAGTCCGCGGTTGACCGATGACGATAGTGGCCTTGCCTTAGCCTATGTTGAAGCACATACGACCAAGGACATTCAAGGAACGTTGAAAACGGCCCGTAAATACCACATCGCAGTGATTCCCCAAGACCAAACAACGAGCACTGTTATCGGTGCGGACGGGTTAACGGACAGTCTGATTCTTTCAACCGCCAAGATGAACCGAATCATCGAAATTAGCAAGGCTGATTCCATCGCCGTGGTTGAACCCGGCGTCGTTAACGGTGATCTGGATAAAGAAGCACGCAAGCAGGGTATGTTCTACGCGCCGGACCCTGGTTCTAAGCCCATCTCTGGGATTGGCGGTAATGTGGCGACAAACGCTGGCGGGATGAGTACGGTCAAGTATGGGGCTACTAAGGACAATGTCTTAGGCGTTAAGGTCGTTTTAGCCGATGGTCGCGAAGTTAAGTTAGGCGGTCGGACGCTAAAGCAGGCCTTTGGTTATGATTTAACGCAATTGATGATTGGTTCGGAAGGCACGTTAGGAATCATTACCGAAGTAATCGTTAAACTGTTGCCGATTCCGCTAGGGACCCCCGTGATGGGCGTCGCCTTTTTCGATAATATGACGGCCTTGGCTAAAGCAGTCACGGCGATTCGAATCTCCGGTGTTTATCCAACGATGCTAGAGGCATTGGATGGCAATACGGTTGCGGCACTCGATCGATACGAGAAGACGCACTATGCTAAGAATAGTGCGGCGATGTTGATTTTTAAGCTTGATAATGGTGGTCAGGATAGCATGGCAGTCGTTAAGAAGATACTGGCCGAACAGCAAGCCAACGATGTTAAAATTACGACCGAGCCTAAGGAACAGGCAGCGCTAGAACAATTACGGCGCGACATGCTGCCGGCAGTTTTTGCTGGTCAGAATCATATTATGGAAGATATGGCCGTGCCATTATCGCAATTAGCCCCATTAATGGACTATATTCAAGAACTATCCAAGCGGTTAGACGTCGAAATCTATACGGCTGGACATGCTGGCGATGGCAATGTGCACCCGACCTTAGTGTGGCCAACGTCGGTAACCGAAGTGCCTGAAAAAATTATTATTGCGCTACAAGAAATGTTTAAGAAGACGCTAGCACTTGGTGGGACGATTTCGGGTGAACACGCAGTCGGAATGTTGAAAAACCAATGGAACAATGCCGAATTAGGCGAAGATGTTGATATGTTGCAACATCAGATCAAAGCACTCTTTGACCCGATGAATATTTTGAACCCGAAACGTAAAATCAATTAACCCAACGATTACAAAGCGCTTAAGTTTTGATAGCAGTTGTTGGTCAGATATTGCGTAACTTGGTCATCGTGTCTTATTATTGAGATAGTCCCAAAAATGAGTTGTTGGTTAATGAGTCACTAAGAATGTGCAGTGTGGATTAACCGATGCGAAGGAGGCCCCAAGTGATATCTAAGAGTGCGCGAATCCGAATTGAATTTGATGCCGAAGTACTCCGCAACGAGATTTTTGATGTGCATGACTTCGCCAGTTTTCAAAGTTTCTGGCAGCGATTTGAGAATTTCTTGGCCGATCGCATGGTCGTTGGTCACCTGAACGTGTTAGAGGGCCGCGGCCTGATTCCTAGTGATTTTGCAGATGTTGACGGACACTTAGCTTACCAAGTTGGTGAAGATGCGCACCAAATTGCGTATGACCAAATTGCGCGTGAGTGGACCATCACGATCCGTTAAGGTAGATTGAGAGAGAATAGAGTCTTATATTGGAGCGATATTGATTGAGCACAACAAATTCCCAAGCAAGTGCAGATAATGATCAGCTTTTGCCAGCACCCCCGGAACTTTTGCAAGCTGTTGATCAGTTGAAAGCTTATTCGTTACGTTATGAAGTTGCGATGAAGCTCGTTTTAGATAAGTTAGATTATATTAGTCGAGAGTATGAGCTTCGTTACGGCTACGCGTTAATTGATAGCAAGCAGTCCCGGATCAAGTCGCCTGAGAGCATTGTTGGTAAGATGCAACGTAAGCATTTACCGTTAACGTTAAATGCGGTGTTTAATAATTTGCATGATATTGCGGGTATCCGGTTGATTGTTCGTTTCCTAAGCGATGTCAAGACAGTCGAGAATTTATTGGCGACTCAGGCTGACATTAAAGTATTACGAGTGAAGGATTATATTCATCATCCTAAAGCTAATGGCTATCAGAGTTTGCATTTAATCCTCGGGGTGCCGGTCTACACTGTTGATGGGCCGAGCATCATTGAGGTCGAACTACAAGTACGGACGATTGCCATGAACTTTTGGGCGTCGTTGGAGCATGAATTAAATTATAAGAAGAACGTTCCGCATCAGGACGCATTGCGAGCGTCATTGACTAAGAAGGCGCAGTTAATTACGGAGCTGGATCAGGAAATGGACGATATCAAGCAACGGATGTATGAACCTAAGACGCCCCCAAAAGAAGTCTAAAAAATGCCCGATTATTAGCAGGTAATTGCTAATAATCGGGCATTTTGGGGTTTTCTTGACGCGAATCAAGTCCATCCATGCACATGACTGGTATCCTATATAGAAGAAAGTAATTAAGAAGTTAGATTGCTTTTGCAATTAAAGGGTTCATGTTACTTTTAATATGCAAGATAATTTCCAAGGCATATTGATAATAATTAATTTAATGGGAATAGCTAGATTAATTAAACTAACAATCGAATAGTGGGGTTAAATTCAGTGTTCAGCCAAATTTTTGACTGGTTTTCCTCGGTACCACCAGTCGTTGATAAAACTGGCCAGTTCTTCCGGTGATTCATGTAGTCCTGTTTTTAACCAATAACGGACAACACCAACGATACCATTGAGATAATACTCAAACATGTACTCTTTTTCGCGATTGCCAATACCAGTGATCTCAGCTTGGTTATGTGCTAAGATCTCACGCTTAGTTGTTGCGATAAAGCTCATCAGAAAATCCTGGTCGGTTGTTAAGATGAAGGAAGTAACGGCGTGGCGTTTCTTAACCACCTCAAAAATTCCCGTCAGAATGGCTTGTAAAGAGTCGGGATTAAGATGTTTATCAATAACAGCTAGCAGTTCTTCCGTGGCATCTTGTTCCATCTTCTGCATGCAATCTTTGACGTCTTCATAATGGGCGTAAAAGGTGCCCCGGTTGATATCTGCGGCCTTGCAGACAGCAGTGACCGTAATCTCATCTAGCGACTGATGTTGGAGTAAGTTGATTAGACTATCTTGAATTAGGCGTTCGGTCATTTGCGAACGACGGTTGTTTTTAGTACCTACCACTGAAGTTCACCTCATTATTTGAACAATATACTATTGTTTGTTTATTTAATGACGATTTTATGAAAATTGTTGGTTGAAATTACACCGGTTTTCATTTAACATGTTGTTATTATTTAAACACATTGTTGATTAAATGTCACGATGTCGTTTTAAGAATCTGAATTAGGGAAGGGATATAACGTGAAAGGGAGCCGTAGACGTTTTACAATCCAAGCGATTGTTTGGCTAGTTGTGATGGTAGCGGCCATCATCTTCCTGCCAAATATCAGCAGTCTGGTACGTGATAAGGGCCAGACCAAGTTGCCAAGTAGTGCTAAGAGTCAAGTCGCACAAGTCATTCAGAATCATTGGGGGCGTAATCAAAATAATACGCGCCAAGTGGTGGTGGTCTTCAATAATGGTGATTCACCGTTAACGAGTGACCAGAAGCAAGCAATCGATGGGACGATTCAACGCTTCAAAGTGCAAAAATCAAAATATCACGTGAAATCAATGACGGCTGCCAGTGATAATGCTGCTGCCAAAAAGCAATTGATTTCAAAAGACAAATCCACCCAATTACTACAATTAATGGTTGGTAAGAACCAGACCGTCGCGAACATGACCAAGAATATTACGGCCGGTGCTAAAACGGCTGGGGTTAAGACGTACGTGACGGGGAGTGACATCTTAAATGATGACTTCACTCAGGAAACGGAAGCAGGGATTCAGAAGACTGAAATTATTACCGTTATTTTCATTTTCATCGTGTTAACGTTAGTCTTCCGTTCGCCGATTACGCCGTTAGTTTCACTGTTGTCAGTTGGGGTGTCGTTCATTATCTCGCTGAGCGTTGTGATGAACCTCGTTAATAAATTTAACTTTCCATTGTCGAACTTTACCCAAGTCTTTATGGTCGTGGTCTTGTTCGGGATTGGGACCGACTACAATATTCTACTGTTCGATCAATTCAAAGAAGAACTCAGTCATGGCGATAGTCCGGTCGCCGCGACTGGGCGCGCGTTAAAGATTGCCGGACGAACGATCCTATACAGTGGATCGTCACTATTGATTGGGTTTAGTGCCCTCGGGTTAGCGAACTTCTCAATTTACAAGTCAGCGGTTGGGGTTGCCATTGCGGTTGCTATCCTATTGCTCGTCTTGTTAACGTTGAACCCATTCTTCATGGCGTTATTAGGACCACGGTTATTCTGGCCAACGAAGAAGTTTGCTGGTGGTAGTACGAGCAAGATGTGGCACGGCATTGCAGCGTCATCAGTTCGTTACCCAATCATCGCCCTGGTCGTTGTTTTAGGGGTTTCATTGCCATTTATCTTAACGTATAACAATGAGTTGAACTATGATACGTTGGCTGAATTAAACGACACGATTCCAGCGAAGAAGGGCTTCCAAGTTGTTCAGGATCACTTCTCCAAAGGGACGGCTGAACCGTCAACGTTATATATCAAGACGGATCATGCCTTAAACAATGAAAAAGATCTAAAAGTCATCGACAGCTTAACGAAACAGTTACAAAAAGTTAAGGGTGTTAAAACCGTGGCGTCTGTCACCCAACCCGGTGGCTCACAAATCGATCAATTATACGTTGGCAACCAATTAGGCACCGTCACTAGTGGAATGAAGACTGCTAGCAAAGGGCTAACTAAGATTGGTAGTGGGTTAGATAGCGCCAATAGTAAATTGAAGAGTGCCAATATGTCGGATAGCGCGAAGTCGGCCAAGAAGTTGGCGGATGGGGCGGATGAAGTTTCATCAGGACTCAATACTTTAAATGGTAAGACTGGAACCCTTTCAAGTGGGGCTAGTCAGTTGGCAAGTGGTTCGAGCTCGTTAGCGAGTGGATTAGTTACTTATACTAATGGTGTCTACACGGTCAATAATGGTTTGAACCAGTTGAACAGTAAGACTGGAACGTTGGCTAGTGGAGTTAATCAGTTGACTACAGGTGCCAATAGTCTGTTTAGTGGGACGAGTACTTTGAGTTCTGGGTTAGATACCCTGAATGGGTACAAAACCAAAATCTCTAGTGGAACTGGAACTTTAACTTCTGGAGTTTCACAATTGCAAACTGGTGCAACTGCACTAACAGCCGGTCTTCAAAAAATGCAGACCAGTGTTAACTCTAGTGTTTCAGATGCGACAAGTACTGCTAATACACAAAAATTAATTGCATTACAAAAGGGTCTGAAGGAATTAAATGAGGCTATGACCCCGCTTCTTTCTTACGATCCTAGCTCACTTCCTGATGTTAGTGGAATAACAACAACCGCTACAACGTTGGAAAAGAATAGTACAGTTGTTCAAAACGATGCAAGTAATTTACAAACGGCGCTAACTAATTTGGAAAAAGTGGCCTCAAGTAATGGAAATGTTAGTTTAAGTGAAGCTGACATTCAGACGGTGGTAAATGCCGTTAATAAGAACGGTGGAACTGCGTTAACTACTCAACAGACTGCTGCATTAACCGCTGCGTTAACTGTCGTCGGGAAACAAATTACTCAAAAGGTTGATAGTGCAAGCTCCTCAATGTCATCAAGTATTAGTTCAACTCAGACAAGCGCACAGCGGCTGAAAGCAGATTTAGCAACAATGAGTGAGACAGGTACTGCCTTAACTGCTGACTTGAAACAACTTTCGACATTGAGTAGTGAATTGAAGCAGCTATCTAACTTGAAACAATTAGCTACAAAATCAATTGAAGCCAATAATGGTTCTTTGGAGGCTATCTCAAAGCTACAATCTGCGATTAGTGGGATGCAACAGATTCAATCTGGTTTAAATGGTACCAATGGATTGGTAGATGGATCTCAACAAATTACTACTGGTTTAAACCAGCTTCAGAGTGGCGCAAGTTCCTTAGCATCACAATTAAATACGTATACCAATGGTGTCTCAACAGCTGCGACTGGTGCAACTAAAGTCAATAGCGGTGCATCACAAGTGTCAACTGGTTTGACAAGCTTACAAGGGCAAATTCCAACGCTAACGAGTGCCATCAGTGCGCTTGATTCTGGGACTAACCAATTAGCTGCCAACTCTTCAACGTTAAATAGTGGTGCTTCACAATTAGCCAGTGGGACTGCAAGCTTAAACTCGCAAGTACCTACCTTAGTAAGTGGTGTCAACAAGCTTAACAGTGGTGCCTCGCAAGTGGCCTCTGGTAATGAACAAATGTACACCAGTATCCAAAGCTTAGTAGGTCAGATGCAGACGCTCCAAGATGGTTTGAAGACTGCCAGCGACGGAACTAAGACGATCAACACTGGTGTTGGCTCAGCTAACAGCTACTTGACTGGCTTAAAGGATTCCGCGGCTGCGAAGACGTATTACGTGCCAAAGAGCACTTTGAAGGGTAAGACTTACAAGTCTGCTTTGAAGGCTTACATGTCTGGTAACAACCACGCAACGAAGTTAACAATCGTCTTGAATGAAAATCCAAGTTCGAAGTCAGCGATGGATAAAGTAACGGCAATTCAAAAGCAAGCAACGAACAGCTTGAAGGGAACTGCGTTAGATGGTGCCACCATTGCGATTGGTGGTCAAACGTCTGAAACGAACGATACCCAAGCAATTGCTTCTAGTGACTTCGTTCGGACCGCTGCAATTATGTTAGTCGGAATCCTGATTGCCTTGATGGTTATCACGCGTTCTGTCTTACAACCGTTCTACATCTTAGGGACTTTGTTATTGGCTTACATTATGTCCTTGAGTATTACACGGATCTTGAGCAACTGGTTCTTGGGTCAAAGCATGTTAACTTGGAACACACCGTTCTTCGGGTTCATCATGTTGATTGCGCTTGGGGTCGACTACAGTATCTTCTTGATGATGAAGTATCGTGAATTTGATAATTCGGCTGCGACACCAAGTACTCGAATTGTCAGAGCTTCCGCCGTCATTGGGGCCGTGGTCTTATCCGCTGCCTTGATCTTGAGTGGGACGTTCGCCGCCTTGATGCCATCCGGTGTCTTGACGTTGATTCAAGTGGCGATGGTTGTGATTATCGGGTTGATTATTCTGGTATTCGCCATCCCAACGATTATTCCAAGTTTGATTCGCTTAACTTATCCGTTGACGGATCGTATGGAAGACGAAACCACTGCTGAAAAGCAGACGAAACGAAATCGTCAATAAAATAAGTCAGTTATGCGATAATAAGTGTAACCAACTGGCGCCGTCTAACGATTCAAGTTGGACGGCGCTTTTTTTAGGGGCTGCACTTAGATTTTAAAAACAGTGTTAGTTTTAGTCTAAGAGTATGCGGCGAGTATGAGATAGCCGGATTGGATAGTGGCGATAAGGAGATGTTTTTAATGCAACGATGTGCATGGGCGGATTCATCACCAGCAATGCAAGCGTATCATGACAACGAATGGGGGCGGCCGCAACATAATCAGCAACGACTTTTTGAACTGTTGTGCTTGGAGACTTATCAAGCAGGACTGAGCTGGCAGACCGTCCTGAATAAGCGGGCGGCTTTTAATGAAGATTTTGCGGATTACGATGTTGACCAGGTGGCCGCTATGACGACTGCCGATGTTGAGCGACTACTAACCGATGCTCGAATTATTCGGCATCGTCAGAAGTTAATGGCAACGATCAACAATGCTCGTGTGATTCGAGATTGGCCGGCCGGGGAAGACTTTGCCACTTGGTTATGGGCGTTTGTTGATAACCAGCCCATACGCCAGGCGTGGGCGTCAATCGATGAGGTTCCAGCAACAAACGACTTGGCGCAACAAGTGTCTAAAGAGATGAAACGCCGCGGCTTCAAGTTTGTCGGACCGACAACCAGTTATTCTTATCTTCAAGCGACTGGTCTCATTAATGATCATGTGGTGGACTGCCCATTTGCTCCAGAAAATTTACCGGCCTAACGCGCTTAATTCCTGGCGCGGTGAGTAAGTGAGCCGTCAATTTAAAACCAGCGCGATGACAACTGTCAGGCGCTGGTTTTTATTAAAATCAATATGTTTTGATATAAGTGCGATTGCTTAAATTTTATGTATAAATAAATACTTATTATAACCATAAAAATAATTGACATGATGTCGCTTAATTTGCTAAGATACGGCGTAAGAATAGCTGCGGAAGGCAAGTGATGGGAGCGACGTTAGGTGAAAGAAGTAAGGTTTTGGGGACTCTTGTTAGGACTGTTTGTCTGTTTAGGGGCAGTGATACCGTTAGTTAGTAAGGCTGACGTACTTGATACGGCACCCGCTGGACTGAATCTGGAAGGCTTATTTGAATCGGGAAAGTTTGACCGTAATTCGGCCACAATGCAGACTGTTTTAAAGAATGGCCATTCGCAGCATGTTATCGAATTAACAAATGACGATAATCAAGTTGGGGCAATGTGGTCGACCCCTGTTAATCGCTTTAACATGCGGGTCGATAACCAAGTCTCAATGTGGGTGAACTTTGGGGACAAAGCCGTGAGTGAAGGACTGGCCGTTGTTTTACAGAATGATCCCCGCAAAATGAGTGCGATTAGTCGGTATGGAAAGAAAAGCATTATTGGTGAGAACTTGGGTGTTTATGGGACGGATACCTATACACGGCGAACGGCGCCGGCCACGATTGCTAAGACGGCGATTCAAAAAAGTTGGGCGTTGGAGCTGGATACCAAAGTGAATGACGGTGGTTTTTGGGGATTGTATCCCCGGGGGAATTCTTTCGATGAAAAGCCTAAAAAAATGCATATGGCCGCGAGCTACCCTGCAAGTCCGGATACTTATACGCAACGGGGTGGTTTAACGTCCTCTTATCGTTTTGAACAGAACCATGGGAGTATCGCTGATAAATTACCACTCGCGGACGGTAACTGGCACCATCTTGTATTGAAGTGGGTCGCCAGTAAACAAATCATGAGTTATACCCTGGATCAGGGACCAACACGAATGACCACAATTGATACAACAGTCTTTGGAAAGGATATCCGGAATGTTACTTGGGGATTAACTAGTACGGCGACAACCGCTAATGCCAGAACACTGGTCGTCTTTGACCGGTTGCCACAACCGATTGAAATCGAGTCAGATTTAAACGTAACCAATCTGACTCAAGAGCGAACTGTCCATGAAGGAGACTGGGTTCATGGTGGGGATGAGTTGGAATATGAGTACGTTCTGAGCTATCTCAATGGTGACAATGAATGGCAACAGGTTAAGGCCAGCCTACCATTACCCGAACAAGTTCACTTTAGTCACGCGAAGATCCGCTATGCGGATGGTACCGAGGAAGAGATCAATTTACCAGCGGACGATAACGAATCGTCGGTGGCCCGCTTACAACACGATTTGCAGCGGACACTATCAATGAAAAATCCGCACGCTTATATTACGCTGATTGGTGAGGCTGCCAAGGTCGATCGGGATACTTTTGTTGATGATGACATGAGTTACTTTGAGGGTCACGAGATGAAGACCGCAACGGCCACACCGCACTTCACCATTACGACCAATAAGACCGTTAACCTGACGATTGAACCGTTGACACAAGTGAAGAAAGGCGAGCCCGTCATCATTAAGGGCCAAATTAAGCTAAATGATGGGTTAGACTTTGACAATGATGGCATGCGTATCGAGTACCGGGTCAATGGTGAAGCGGGAGAAGACTATCAGTTGAGCATGGACGATCCGGTTGGTTATGTCGAATTTGAAGTGGATGCCGAAGAACTACAAATCGGTGAAAATCAGATTACGTTACGGGCTCATAGCAAAGATAACGCCTACTCAGAACCAGTGACAGTAACGGTCACGGTCATTGGTGGGGAGTTACAGCTGAAAAAAGTCAGTACTGAAAGTGTGTTTGCACCAATCAAGTTGACGGGAACGGCTCAAGTCAGTCGGCCCGAGGGACTTGAAGTAGTTGTCAATGATGATACGGGCTCGAAAGCCGCTTGGCGCTTAGAGGCGACCGCGACCCCTCTCGTGACTAATCAGGGCCGCACACTAGCGGGAAACTTGTATTATCAGGATGGGGCCAAGCTGACAATGTTGGGAAAGGATGCCGTGGAAATCGCGCGCCAAAAGACGGCCCCGGGGATCGACTATGACGTGACCGCCCACTGGTCATCGCAACAAGGTTTGGTGCTCAAAACAACGCCCGCCGCTGTTCCTGGAAGTTATCAGGGTACGATCACGTGGCACTTAAGTACCGTACCGGAAGCGTGAGTTTACGATTGTGTAAGTAACTCATTTAATCAATAAGTTCAGTAGTCGCGACAAGAATTAATTGTTAATTCTTGTCGCGACTATTTGGCGTTCAGCGAAAGTGCTGACTAACGCATTTAAACGGGCCTCCGATACGGTGCAATGCTAGTAGTAGCAAGCACAACCAGCCTTTCAGGGGCTTAGCTAGCAAATTGAAAAATCTTCGGTTTCAGACCCATAAATAAACCCAGCAAGTTCACAAATTAGTCAGATTTCCCGTGTAGGTTAAAAGCAGTGCAAAGCAATTGTCATACCAATACTTTATCTGAAGGAGGGTTTAAGCGTGAATTTTTTTAAACGCGCATGGCTCAATCTAACGGCAAAAAAAGGCCGTTCAATTCTATTAGTGCTTGTTACATCAGCAATCATGCTGTTTGTATTGGCCGGGTTATTGATTAGGAATGCTGCCGATACGGCAACTAGTAATGCCAAGAAAAGTGTCGGGGCGACCGTCACTTTATCTGCTAACCGGGAGGCGGCTTTTAAGAAGATGCGCAGCGCCACGTCGACGAGTAAAAGTAGTCGGCCTAAGTTGACGACATCGCCCGTTAAACTGAGTGATGCAAAGAAAATCGCCAAGCTTAGCAACGTTTCAAGTTACAATGCGACCGTCTCAACTTCCGCTAATGCGAAGGGCTTTGATACGATTTCAACATCAGGTAGTAGTACCGGTGGTGGGATGAAAGGTATGGGTGGCTCAAGTAGCAGTGGTACTGGTGATATCTCGATTACTGGGGTCACTAATACGAACAGCGTCTCAACCTTTGAAAGTAGCTCAAGTAAAATTACGAAGGGCCGCGGTATTACAGCTAGTGATGAAGGCACTAACAACGTTGTCATCGAAAGTGAATTGGCTAAGGAAGATAGCCTGAGCGTCGGTGATACGATTAAGTTAAAAGCAACGACCGGTGATAAGAAGACTTACACGATGAAGATCGTTGGGATCTATAAAGCGTCATCTAGTGCAAGTACGCAACAAGGTCCTGGTAGTACCGATGTCAGCAACAGTGTTTACACGTCATACACGTTCGCTAACACGGTCAAGGGTTCTAAGTACAAGAACACAGCTGATTCTGTGACTTTTGCAATCTCAGACCCCGCTAAAGTTAGCAGCGTCAAAACGTCTGGTAAACAGTTGATCAATACGTCGAAGTATTCGTTGTCAACGGATGATAGCAGTTACCAAACGGTTAAGAGTTCGATGAATAACGTTAAATCATTTGCGGATAAGATTGTCTGGCTCGTTGCGATTGCTGGAACGATTATCTTAGCTTTAATCGTTATCTTGATGATTCGTGAACGCCGCTATGAAATTGGTGTCTTGTTATCATTAGGTGAGAGCCGTTGGAAGATTGTCGCTCAATTCTTTGCTGAAATGGTGATGGTCTTGATCGTCTCAGTTGTCTTAGCCGGATTCGGTGGTAAGTTTGTTGGTAATAAGCTGGGTGACCAGTTAGTTTCACAACAAACGACGACTGCAACGACTACGACGAGTTCAACTAGTCAGCAGGGTCAGCCTGGTGGCGGTGGCGGCGCCCCTAGTGGTAACACTGGTGGTAGCAAGCCAAGCGGCAATATGCCTAGTGGTGGCGGTCAGACTGGTAATGCCAGTGCCACGACCGACACGAACTTAGATATTAATGTCACGGTAATGGATTTAGTTGAACTCGGCGGCTTTGGCTTAGCCATCATGTTCCTGTCGATTATGCTGGCTTCTGGTGGCATACTACGACTACAGCCGAAGAAAGTTTTAATTGATTAGGAGGGGCGGCAATGTTAAAAGTAAATGATCTTGGTTACTGGTATGACCGCCAAGAAAATAGTCTATTTGAGAATGTAAACCTTGAATTTAAGTCGGGGACTTCGTATGCCATTGTTGGTCAAAGTGGTTCCGGTAAGACGACCTTCCTCTCACTGCTGGCGGGTCTAGATAAACCGCGGGCTGGGCAAATTGAACTCAATGGTGAACCAATCAATAAGATTGGTCTGACGAACTATCGGAAGTCCAAAGTGGCAATCGTTTTTCAATCATATAATTTGTTGACGTATATGTCACCATTGAATAATCTGATGACTGCCATGGCAATTACGAACTCGGAACACCGTGGTGACAAGGATTATGCGATGAAGATGTTACGACGGTTAGGTATTACAGATGATCAGATGAAGAAGAATGTTCAACGCTTATCTGGTGGTCAGCAGCAACGGGTGGCGATTGCACGGACCATGGTGTGCGATGCTAAACTAGTGGTTGCGGATGAACCAACCGGTAATTTGGATGAAGAAAATACGAAATATGTGATTGACCAATTTCAAAAAATTGCGCATGAACAAAAGAAGTGCGTCATTATTGTCACGCATGAACCGGATGTTGCGGACGTTTGTGACCACTCCTACCGATTAGAAAAGCACAAATTTGTGGCGGAAACCTAGGGTGATCTTACGATTGAATCAGACGTGAGTTGACGCGTACAATCGCATTTTTGTCAAGATAAGTCACTAAAAATGAGTTCTCAGAATGATTTGATTCTGGGGACTCATTTTTTGATTACTGTGAATTGCTAACGAGACAACAATCGTTTTTGAGGGCGAACTTGCCAGCGAACGATAAAGGCGATGATGATAAACAAGACGAGATAGAGCCCCGAGATGCCAATCGCGTAAGCAACCGGAATACTCAACTTGGCCGCAGTGTGGGTATGCGTGGCCAAACTAACGACGACGGATACGTCCGATAAGGCGTGCAAGAAAATCGGCCAGACTAAGTTATTGGTTCGTAGATAAAGGCCGCAAAAAATCAGGCCACCCGCTGCAGCATAAAAGACTTGTGGGATGACGTAGCTGAGGGTCAGCTGGCTGCTGTTAATGAGTAGGTGGGTAAGACCAAATAGTAAACTGTCGATACAAATGGCTAGCATGAGTCGGTGAGGGAAGCATTGTCGTAGTAGTGGCAGGAGCATGCCCCGATAGATATATTCCTCAGTGATCCCGATAACTAGGGCGTAGCCAATATAGAGAATTAACGTTGGGGTCCAAGCAAGATGACATAGCTTGATGAAGTTGCTCGTCATTGGTAGTAATAAAATAATAATTCCCGGGATGAGCTGCAAGCATTGTCGTACGAGTGATTGCGATTGCCACCACTGAATCGATATTTTAAACCAAAAATGATTTAATAGCAGGAAAATAAGTAATACAAGCAAGTCTTGGACCAGCCCACTGTATAAAGTTGGTACTGGTAGCCAGGCAATTAATTTAAAAAGAATTGGTACTAAAATGAAAATACTAATAGCGGCTCCCCAGCCGCGTTTGGTTGATGACATCGAAATCCCCTCCAGAAGTTAATGCTAACTTTAGTATAGGTCACATTGAAGGTGTTGGTTATATTAATTACGGATCGATTAGTTGCCGGTGGTCATTATGACAGCCACTGGTGATTTTGGCGTAGAATCGGCAGTATTAATAGGATAATGACCGCGATTTCGATGATTTGAAAACTAGTCGTCGTTATACCGGGCAAATTGATTGGAGGTTCCATCATGCTAAAGAAGTCATTGACGGTGTGAATCAACAATGGCCATAGTAGCGATGTTGTCTGTGCCGTGATTAAACATAATAGTAGCCCCAGTACGAACGTAAAGCCCAATTGCAATAGGGTTAAACTAAGTGTTTGGTGACCAAGATTGATTAGATGGGTCAAACTGAAGAGGATACTAGTGAAGACTGCAGCTCTACCTACACCCAATGTTGACTGGCTGGCCTGAAACAACATTCCGCGAAAAAAGGTCTCTTCGAACAGGCTGATCAATATGGCAACGAATAACAGGGTCAGGGTGTTTGTCAGTTGTTGGGCGGTTGCTAACGTATATAATCCAATTAGTGCGGCTACGATTAAGGTTGGAATGATGGGCCGGATTTGCCGACGCCAAGTTGCCGATACCCCGAATTTTAAGGTTTGCCGTAGCCAGTCACGATTTAATATGAGTGCAATTGCTAAAAAGAACAGCTCTTCGACCCCAGTTGTTAATGAGGATGGGAGTTGGGTTAAGCGTGGTAGCTGGAAAATCAGGCCAATCAACAACATACTGCCTAACATGCCACCCCATAGTGTGATGACTAATTTGGTTTCGTGGCGCATCTCCTCAGATCCTTCCTCGTATTCTCGCTACTAAGCATACGCCTTTTAAATGAATCTGAGCATAAAAAAACAGCGTAACGACAATTAATGTCATTACGCTGTTCGTTAGTAATCAGTTATTTTATAAAGCCCAAGCAGCCATGCCTTGTGCGTTGTATAAGCTAACGGCAGCGTTAACTTGGTCTTCAACAGAGCCACTGCTGATGTGCATGTTTTGGAATAAACCATAGGCACCAGAAGTACTGTTCTTGACCGTTGAGTTCCAGTTTGATTCACGCGTGATGATCGTGTTCCAAGTTGAAGCTGAAACGCCAGTCCGTGATTGCATTTGGCTTAATACGTAGCTCTTTAAGTTACTACCAGTGTAGCTTGAAGTCGTTGAGGTTGTTGAAGCTGTTGATGATGCAGCTGAGCTAGTAGCACTTGATGAAGCTTGACTAGTGGTTGCAGCAGAACTTGAAGCTTGGCTAGCAGCTGATTGCGTTGAGCTTGCTGAAGAAGCAGCACTCGTTGCAACGCTTGAAGTAGCTTGGCTAGCAGCTGAAGAAGTAGCAGCAGAACTAGTAGCTTGGCTAGCAACTGATTGTGAAGAAGCACTAGTAGCACTGGCACTCGTTGCAGTTGAAGCAGCTGAAGAAGTAGCTTGGCTAGTTGCTGATTGTGGTGCAGCACTTGTAGCAGCAGAAGTCGTGGTTGTAGTAGTAGTACCATTGACTTCAAGCTTATCACCAATGAAGATTAAGTTAACATTAGCTAACTTGTTTGCCTTTTCAATGGCTGAAACTGAAGTGTTGTGAGCTTGGGCAATTGCTGAAACAGTATCGCCGGCCTTAACAGTATAAGTATCAGCGTTGGCAACCGTTGTTGAGATAGCGAATAAAGCTAATGCAGCAGTTGATGATAATACAAGGTTTTTGATCTTCATAATAATTAATACACTCTCCTATAATTTGCGTGTGTTCGATTATTTACATATATTTTCTATTGGTCGAGCAGTTGATGTCTCAACCAATCAACAGTGACTAGTATAACTAGTGAGTGTTGCAGTGCAATAATCAGAACATTACGTTTTTAGGGGTTGCTTGTAATATAAGGCCGTTTTTGTAATGAATTGTAATATTTGAGCCGGATTTCATGTAAAATAGCGCTACCAATCCCGATTAACTAGCTGGAAAATCAATAACGACAATGATTAAGTGGGGAAACTAATGATGAAAATTAGCCGCTTTATCCGATAAAAGTGATCACTTTTGGTCGATTTATGAAAAGTCAACGAGGATTATCGATAATTTTAAGCACTTAACTAGTGAATTTTGACGGGTTAATTTGTCGGGAAGTCGGATTATAGTGACACTTAACTAGTCATTTTATTGCTTGGAGACGTGGCACTGACTAATTATTTTTCGGTAAAGCAGATAATTGATAGAAGTTGCGCATCGTGTAGTCACTTGTGGTCGGTTAACGAAGGCGTCGATTAATTAAGTATTACTATAGTAGGTTTATGCCAAAAGTAGCCCATGACGATCGCTACTAAAACGTTACTAGGTTAGTATTACGCCATAGCTGAATGGTATGTGGTTGTCGTTGTGGACTAGTCGTCAAACTGTCGGGGGTTCGGGACTGTACTTAGTCAGGAAATTAGTTGGATTTTCTCCGTTAAGGTTGGTGAATTGTTAAATAAAAACATGTGGTATTTTGGTTGGGAGAGTGGGTCGTCGATTGGGGGAGACAACTAGCAGGTCTGGATCGTGTCCGTCTTAAAGCGGTTGCTAGAATAAGCATATCGTATATCTAAATAACGGGTTGTCAGCATGCTCTAAGGCCCATTATAAAGTCACTTAGCAACTGAGTAACTTTATAATGGGTATTGGTGGGGGACACACGTGCTTCAGCACGGATTTAATAGTAGAAAAAAAGATTGCGAATCAGAAATGATCCGCAATCTTTGCATTTATTTATTAATTTAAAGTGGCTTTTTAGTACCAGCCATTAGCAAGCCAATGACTCTTGGCGTTGCTCCATGAACCATAACGTGAAGCAACATAACTGTTAGCAACACGTTCTTGGTTGGCAGCGGAGTAGTCACCGTTTAAGTATGAAGCACTTAATTGGTACTTACCGATGTATTGACCGTTACGAGCAGAATATGAACCACCAGATTCTTTACCAGCAATCCAAGCCTTAGCAGCACTATCAGAACCATTGTTGCTATAGTTTGAGGTTGAACTAGACGTTTGAGTCGTCTGAGCAGCAGGTTTGCTAGTTTGTGTTTGACTTGATTGGGTCTGACTAGCTTGGCTCGGTTGAGCTTGAGTTTGACTAGTCTGAGCTGATGATTGTGTCGTGGTCGTTTGTTGAGTCGTCTGTGTTGAAGTTGAAGTCGTGGTAGTGCTATCACCATTTACTTCAAGTTGTTGACCAACTAAGATCAAGTTAACGTCTTTTAAGTGGTTAGCTTGTTGGATCGCATCAATCGTCGTGTTATGATCAGCAGCAATGGCAGAAACCGTGTCACCGGCTTTAACAGTTACCGTAGCAGCTTGAGCGGTAGCACCAATGGCAAAGAGACTAGCAGTAGCGGCAGCAGTTGATAATAAAGCATTCTTAATCTTCATTTGTAATGTACACTCCTATTTTTTAGTCCGAATTTGGCTTGGCCCCGCGAATCTTCCAAGCACTCAATGGTACCTAGTATAACTGGCGATTGTGACAGGAAAATAGCAGGAGTTTTACGAATTACCCTAATTCTTGTAATAAACGGCGTGTTTTGTAATCTTTTGTAATATAACGCGCGGCGCAATTGTTTCTGAGCGGGTCAATCAAGGCTGTTTACAAATGAAGACGGTATCTGTTGGTTAACATAACCAAATGTTGTGATTAAAGTTCGAAGCGTGATATCACTGGGACTGGCAACCGCTGATGTCGTGACTAAGCTTAGTTAAGCCAATTTACGAGTTCTTTTAGTGGAAATGTAAGCGTTTGTTTGAATGTCAGCCAACTTACTTTTGGTAACTCGAAATTAGTCGGCCTTTAATTGGACCAGCCAGTTGTCGGTTTGTTTATTGTTAATGAGCGATTGGGGTGCCGCTTGTAGGTCTTTGTTAAGCTTCTGAACGGTGCCACTAAAGGGTGTTGACACCAGATGCGCCCCTTGATCGTCCGTAATCGTGACGAGCGGATCACCTGCCACGAGGTGCTGGCCCTTAGTTGGTAAATCGAGTTGATGAACGACACCCAGATTGTGTTGTCCTTGGTCACTTAACCCCAGTAGAAGCCGGTCATGTGATTTGGTCTTCAGCCAAACGTCGCCGTATAACATCGGAGCATGTTGCTCTTCGTAATCATGACGATAGAAATGGATCATTTGTTTCCAAGCAGATTCTTGTTTTGCCATCATTTCTCCTCAATTCAGTGCTAGTAGTCGGTGCATCAATTGAAAGTGGTGCATGATTGCTAATTTCTTAATTATTCCTAACCCTGGGAATTTATCACCCTCAGCGTAGGCCAATAGGGTGGCAAGCGCGGGGGTGCGATTGAGTCCCGTCAGGTGTGCGGGTGCCCAGTCGGTGAGCTTTGTTAATGCTTCAAAAAACTTTTGCTTTTGACCACGCATATTGGCATTGCTGTCCGAAACAAAATGATGGATGCGCAGGTCACCGTTAACCGTAACATAAATAAGATGTAATGCAATTGCGCGTGATGGCATACCGTGGTCAAAATAGGGTCGGCCCATGAGTGAGTAATCGCCAAAACCATCAAAGCCAACCGGTGTTTGGTGCCAGTTAGCGGGGGCAAAATAGGCGTCAGTTATTTCTTGATAGTCCGCAACGTGCGCTGGGGTTGCCACGGGATCAGTCAATAAGACCGCGTGTTGTGGTAATAGTTGGTGCAAACGCGCTTCATCAGGGATTAGGACATGACCAGCATGCTGTAAAGTGGTCGTATGCTGATAGGCCTTAAGCAACGGATAGTTAGGCGCGATGAGCAAGCTTGTTTGACCAGGAGTGGTTGTCAGAAAGTCGCGACTAAAATCAGCCGCAAGAATTGCGCCCGGCCGGTAAAATGGGTAGGGACGCAGATCCGGAAGTGGATGGAGCTTAACGGTATTAAGACCATAGACACTCACTTGGGGATTCGCAATAATGCTAAATGGTTGTTGGGCTTCAATAAAAGTCGTGACTATTTGTTGTAATTCTTTGGAGTCACGGACTGGTTCAATTACTGGGATGATGTGTGGGCCAAGTTGGTGTTGCTCGCACAATGTTCTTAAGGCTAACAAATCATACATCCGTCCACGTAGATAGGGGTAGTAAGTGCTCATAACTGGTCACGCAGATCTGGTGCCGTTAGCGCCTGATATTTTAGTTTGAGTGTCTGATATTCGGCATTGCGGGCATCTAATTCTGTTTGTAGCGCAGTCACCGCGTCATTCTGGGTGTCATCGATGAAGCGATCGTACAAGTTTTGTTCAGGATCATAAACGTCGTAGCCGGTGCGGGCCCGTTTGCGTAATTCTTTGAAGAGTTGATCATCAGAGTAGAGCTGTAGTCCTTTCTTCACACGCTTGGCTTTATCGACCTCACGAAAGAGCGATGTGATAAAGTGACTGATAAGGGGCGTTTGCTCGACTTGTAAGTCTTGGCGTTGGGCTTTCTTAGCGACAGTTAGGAAACCAGGCGTTCGCAACGGTTGGGGTGCGAGCTCTAGGGCCCGCTGATCAAAAGCACGGTAGATCAATACACCAATATGGTCTGGAATTTCCGATTGAACTTCTAGGTAAAGTTGTTGCGGCAAGACAAAGTAATTGTAATGACCGATAAATGAAAGTTTGGCCTTTGAATGAAAATCTGCTTTGGTGACTTTCAATTCGTAGCAACGCCATTCAATCTGACCATCGGGGAGTTGTTGATAGCTTAATGTATCAACGATCCCTTTATCAGCGGGTATCGCAACTTCTTCAACCACGTAGGCGCCCTGTTCTAGACAGTACTGATAGAGAGTACTTTCAAGTTGTTTAGTTAATTTAGTCTTCATTAATGAGTCACCTCCATTTGGTGCCAAAAGTTGGCAATCGTTGCTTCGAGCTGCGGGACTGATTGGATCGTCTGATAGTACTGCCAATGTGCTGGAAATAAATCTGTGTAGCGCCGACTAGCGAAGCGTTGGTCTAACAAGAGAACGATTCCGGTGTCCTTGGCACTGCGGATCAGGCGGCCAGCAGCCTGTAAGACGTTGTTCATGCCTGGCAGTTGGTAAGCGTAGGCGAATCCTAAGCCGTTTTGATGGTCGTAGTAGTCACGAATCAAGTTCGTTTCAGGGTTGATACCCGGCAGACCGACACTGACGATAGCGACTCCAATCAAACGGTCGCCACGTAAGTCAATGCCTTCGGAGAAGATACCACCCAGTACGCAGAAACCGAGTAAGGTTTGCGAGGGTGCTGACTGAAACTGGTTCAAAAAGGTCTGCCGGGCAGTTGCATCCATCGTCGAGGCTTGGGCGGTAGTTGCCACATCAGGGTAGGCGGCTTCAAAGGCAGTTTTGATCTGCAACAGATAGCCATACGACGGAAAGAACACGAGGTAGTTGCCACGTTTAGCCGTCAACATGGCGTGCAAGCTGGCAATAATCCGGGGCACGTTATGTTCGCGTTCGTGATACGTTGTCTGGACGTACTGGGTGACGAGAATGGCCTGATGTTTTGGTGGAAATGGTGATGGAAGCTGGTAGGCCAAACTGTTGGCTTCACCGCCAAGCACCCGCTGGTAGTAAGCCATCGGGGTCAGCGTCGCAGAAAATAGGACAGCACCACTGCCGAGCTCTAATGACCGATTAAGAAAGTCACTGGGATCTAGGCAGAGTTCCTTGATCGTTAAGTGATGACCGTCAAGGACGAAGCGCGTCTGGTAGCTGCCATCATATAGGTCGCCAATTTTAACAAAGGTCAGACAGGCGAAGAAATAGTCATGGACGGCGTCGAGCAGTGGCCCCGGCTTTTGTTGCGCCAACCAGTCAGTCACAAATTCATTAAATGTTCTGAGGGTGCGTAATAATTTGTCCGGGGGATCAGGTAGCACCTGTTCCGTTACTTGGTCATCAATCAAGGTTTTACTGATGCGCGTAAAACTACGCCGGACTTTCTTGAGTTCGCGTTGTAAGTCGTCACTCGGCTGACTTTTATCGGGCTTGGCTAATTTTAACAACGCACTGATTGGCTGGTCACTAACGGCCGCAGAGTACATATCACGGGAGCGACTAACAAGGTTGTGGACTTCATCGACAAGGAAAAAGTTGTCGTCATCACGTTCGCTAAAGAACCGTTGTAAATAGACTAATGGGTCAAAAAGATAGTTGTAGTCACAAATAATCACATCACAGAAGAGCGACGTGTCGAGTGAAAATTCAAACGGATCGACAGTATGCTTGCGAGCATACTGTTCAATCACGGAACGGGTAATCTGGTCTTCATGGGTCAACAGATCCTTGAGTGCTGGTTTAAGTCGGTCGTAGTAGCCAATCATATAAGGATTATCTTCCGGAAGTACATCTTGTTCCTCGGGAAACCGAATCTGATCCTTGGCAGTTAGCGTAATGCTTTTCAGTTTGAGTCCGTCATGACTCATTAGCGTGACCGCTTCTTCAGCAACGTGGCGCGTACTTTGCTTAGCGGTCAGATAAAAGAGGCGCTCAATCACGTCTTCGCCCATTGCTTTGATGGCCGGAAATAGCGTTGAGATCGTTTTCCCCGTCCCAGTTGGTGCTTCGACAAAGAGGCGTTTTTGCAACCGAATCGTCTTATAAACAGCGCCAGCCAATTCATGTTGGCCCGGCCGAAAAGCTGGAAACGGAAATGGCAAGTCTTCAATAGAAGCATTTCGTTGTCGTCGTAAATCGGCTCGTAATGTCAACCAGTATTCATATTCTGTAATTAAGTCGTGGAAGAATGCGTCTAGTTCAGCCCGGTGAAGGATTTGCTGGGTCTTCGTGATTTTTTCATTGATGACTTGAAAGTAGGTCAGTTGCAACGTGACCTGCTCAAGATCGGGATGTTCTTGCAGTAACAGGTAACCGTAGACTTTGATCTGCCCCCAGTAAAGTGTCAACGTGTTGGTACTTAAGTCCTCGAAGACTTGATCGGATGTTTTGATTTCTTCAATCAACGCCCCATCATCATTTAACTGAATCCCGTCTGCCCGACCCGCGATAATGTAATCAGTATCGTTCATCGTCACAATTTTTTTCAGGTAAACTTCGCTATCATAGTCTTCACCACGACTACTCTGGAGCTGACGATGAATCTTAGCACCGTTCAACGCAGTGTTCTGGCTATTCTTTACTTCATTTAAATCGCCTTGTCGCAAGACGAATTCTACCAATTGTCGAATTCCAATCTTAGTTGCCATCGGAGCATCCCTTCTGAATTTAGTCGCTTCCTATTATAAAACATCTGTTCGTGTTTGTCTGCTGTTGATTGATGATGCCGGGCGGGGCTCTGTGATGTGGCCTTAAATGATGGTTAAGCTGCGGCAGACCAATATTTAAGACGCGGGCTTCGGCGGCTTGAATCTGGGCTCGTCGTGTTCCAGCAATTGGCGAAAATGCCTGGGAGTCAATGTAGGACGAACTAGCCAGACGGGTGCATGCTATTCCGAATTTTTTCCAGCGAATTTTAGCTGGTCACTTTTGCCTTTGAAAAACTGATACGGGTTAACAATCTGGATTGAAAGCTAAATAAAAAAGCATCGCGATAAGGGCGCCGATGCCTGTTGCGATGTTTAGATTGACGATTTTGATTTAGAAGAAAATGAATCAGACTAGGAAGTTAATCGTACCAATGGCTGTGGTGTTGGCGAATACTCTTGCGGAGACTAAAACCGTAGCTGATGATGCCGGCTGTGATAATGGTCGCTAAAATCGCAAGCAACCATGAACCGGACGTGCTAAAGTAGGTGGCGTAACCAAGGCTGAGACTGACTAATGTGATGACGGGAATTAGAATTCTCACAGGGGCTGGATGTAAGAAGACGACACCGGCTAGCCACAGAGCCGCTGCTGTGACCATGGCGTCGACACTGATTGGTGAACCAAAGCTAATACCAAGAGTGATGATAGCAAGAATTGTTCCCACGGTCAGGAGGAGGACAGCAAAGCCGTTGCTGACGGACCAAGTAAACGTTTTTTTCATCATGATCGCCTCGCTTTCTATTAACTATATTATAGGCTAATTTCGCCTTATGAAAGAAATAATATGCCGACAATTAAGTTTGCAATGTTATGAAAATTGAAAGTTTGTGAACAAATCCTTGAAAGCGTATCCACTATTAGTTAAACTGGCATTAGGCACACTTGATGATGGATGGAGGAAAAATAGTCATGGCAAAAATTTTAGCAATTAACGCCGGCAGTTCAACTTTAAAATGGAAGCTTTTCAGTGTTCCCGAAGAAACGGTAATCGCATCGGGAATGGTTGATCGGCTGGGATTGCCAGATTCCGTTTTCACAATTAAGAAGGCGGATGGTAGTAAATATTCTGAAACTAAGGACCAAATTGATGCAAAAGAAGCCGCTGCAATGGTCTTAACACGGCTGAAGAGCGATAATATTGTGACTCATCTTAGTGAAATCACTGGGGTTGGTCATCGGGTTGTTGCGGGTGGCGAAGATTTCAAAGACTCTGTCGTTATTACCTCGCAAACCTTGAAAAAAATCAAAGATTTATCTGAGTATGCGCCGCTACATAATCCAACGCAGGCTTATTATATTGAAGTATTCCGTGATTTATTACCAAAAGCGACTCAAGTAGCCGTGTTTGACACTTCGCTGTATGCGGATATGCCTAAAGTTAATTACCTATATAGTATTCCTTACGATTATTATGAGAAATTTGGCGCGCGGAAGTATGGGGCACATGGCACAAGTCATCGTTACGTTGCTAATCGGACGGCCCAACTATTGGGGAAACCATTGGATTCGCTTAAATTAGTGACATTACATTTAGGGTCGGGTGCTTCGATCACGGCTTTTGATCATGGTAAAGCCGTCGACACTTCAATGGGCTTTACGCCGCTAGCTGGGATTACCATGAGTACCCGTTCCGGTGATATTGATGCTTCAATTATTCCATTCTTGATGCGCCATTTAGGGATCTCTGATGTGGAAGACTTTGTTGACATTCTGAATCATAAGTCAGGGTTACTTGGTATTTCAGGTTTGTCACCTGATATGCGTGATCTTGATAAGACGCAAGATACCCGTGAACGGTCAAAATTAGCAATTGATATTTTTGTTAACCGGGTTGTGAAGTATGTCGGCAGCTATATTGCTGAAATGAACGGGATTGATGCCCTTGTCTTCACGGCTGGTGTGGGTGAAAACTCATGGATGATCCGCGAACGTGTCACTAAAGCCTTAGGATACTTTGGCGTGACAGTGGATGATGAAAAGAATCATATGCACGGTAAGGAACAAATTATTAGCAAAGATGACGAACCGGTAACGGTCATGGTTGTCCCAACTAATGAAGAGCTGATGATTGTGCGTGACGTTGAACGGTTATCTAAAGCTGAATAAATGAGTCAATTAAAAACGCGTGATTCGGATTGTGGTCCGAGTCACGCGTTTTGAGTTTTGGATTCTAATCAGCATAGCGCTAAGTCAGCTCTTGTCCCCGCATATGTGCCGATGTGATGTGCTCAGCTATTGGCGTTGTCGCGCAGGTTTAGTCATTTTGATGTGGGGCGTGTGGTTGAATAGAAAAGGGGTACCGCTCGAAGTGAAGCCGAAATGCTGGTAAAATCCTTGTACTGGCACTTGGGCTTCAATTTGAATTGGCAAATCAGCATAGTGTTCCTGTACGACCTGTTCGATATGGGCCATTAAATCAGCGCCCAAGTGTTGTCTGCGTTGGTTTTTGTCCACCACGACCCGGCCGAAGGAGAGATGGTCATCTTCTGTAAAGATTCGTGCGTATGCAACAATATTTTGATTGACGGTTTTAAAGACATGATAAGCTTTTAAATCAGTATCATCGACTTCCTGATAGATGCGCTGTTGTTCAACAACAAACGTTTTGACGCGCAATTCATAAATAGCGTATAATTCAGTTGTTGTTAGTTCTGAGAATGTTTTAATCGACCACATGGTGATGCCTCCTTAGCATAGTGCTAAGTTTATCATCAAATGATTGCATATGCAATAATAAAAAGGAGCTTCTATGATACCAACATTAAGATTGATGGGCACGTTGTCGCGAATCGTCACGAACGAGGGTAATCAACGTTTTGCGAAATACGGCCTCAATAACAATCAGTTTATTTATTTAATTCGAATTTGTGAGCAGCCTGGCCTATTTTTTAGTCAATTGGCTGACCAAATGAAGATGGATCGAACCACGAATTATCGCGCCGTTCAGAACTTAATAAAAAAAGGTTACGTGATTAAGCAGACACATCCAGAGAATAAAAAGGTCCGGTGTTTGTACCCAACGAGCGCTGGGCAAGCGTTGTACCCGGAATTGCATGCTTATGAGCAGTGGTGTGCAGACTTGGTTGGTGAGCAGTTAACGCCGGGCCAACAACAAGTTTTGTTTGAAAGTCTGTCGTTAGTCACGGCTAATGTCACCCAGCATATTGAGTAAGTTTAATCACTAAACTAGATTAATTGTGAACAATTAAAATGGCGTGGCGTTTTAGCTGAATTTTAGGCGTGAAGAGTGTACCATGTAGTTATCAAGTTATAACTGGATTAATGTGATCAACGCAGGTTAGCACAATTGCTGGACAGGCGGCATTAGTCAACAGGAATAATGAAAGGGGTTAATAAATCATGGCAACAACTTTGGTGTTAGGTGGGGGTTACGCAGGGATGCGAGCCGTCAAGTTTTTACAGAAGAGTCTACCAACTGAGGATGAAATCATTCTTGTTGATCAGACACCGACGCATACGGAGAAGACTAATTTACACGAAGTCGCAGCGGGGACGATCGCACCTGATCGAATTACTTATCAGATTCCGGATATTATCGGTAAGCGGGTCCAGTTCGTTCAAGCAACGGTCAAGAGCGTTGATATTGAACAAAAACAAGTGACCTTTGAAGATCATCCTGAAATGACCTATGACTACTTAGTATTAGCATTGGGCTTCCAGTCAGAAACATTTGGGGTAGCTGGCGCCGATGAAAATGCCTTGCCAATGGATGATTTGGCAACTTCACAGGCTGTTTATGAACATTTGGAAGAACGGTTTAAAGCCTACCGTACCAGTAAGGACAAAAATGATTTGAAGATTGCGGTCTGTGGTGCTGGGTTCACTGGAATCGAATTATTAGGTGAACTGACCCAGACGTTACCAAGATTGCAGGCGAAGTATCAAACACCTGCTGCTAAGTTAGTTTGTTTGGAACGGATGCCATCAATTTTACCGATGTTTACGCAGGAATTGCGGGACTACGCTTTGAAGTTTATGGAAAAGAATAATGTCGAAATGCGGTTAGGTGCCGTTATTGAGGCCATCAAACCGGGTGCTGTGGTTTACAGTGACGCGGACAAGAACGAACATGAATTTACGGCTAACACTATTATTTGGACGGTTGGTGTCAGTGGTTCACACGTCATTGCTGATTCCGGTTTTGATCAGCGCCGTAACCGGGTCGTAGTTAAGCCCGACTTATCACTGGAAGGGCATCCCGAAGTATTCATTGTTGGGGATGTCGCTGCAGTGATGGATCCCGAAAGCAATCGGCCATATCCAACCACAGCTCAAATTGCACTGGCAGCTGGCGAACAAGCTGCCAAGAATATTGGCGCTTTGCGTCATAACCAAGCAACGGCGACGTTCCACTATGAATCTAGTGGGACCGTGGCCTCATTGAGCGATCGTGACGGTATTGGTGAAATCTTCAGTAGTAACAAACCGGTTCATGGCTACGCGGCATCAGCATTGAAGAAAATTATTACTGACCGCTCACTTTTGGAAAGTGCGCATTTAGGAACGGTCTTCAGTAAAGGGCGTTTTGACTTATATCATTAATCATTAAATTAATTCCAGTAGTATGATAAATAGCCACCACAGAAATCGAATTTCTGTGGTGGCTGTTTTGGACTAGTTAACCGTCGAATGGCTCAGCTGGTTGCTGATTCGGGCAATTAAGTAACCAGCTGTTGGGACTAACGATACTTTACGGGCACCCCTTACAATTAAGGCATGATAAGGGGGCGGTCAAAATGACGACTAAATCAATACGAACACCAATTCAACCGTGGTTTACCCTAGTGGTAGCGGGTAGCTTACTGATAACCTTGTTTTCTAACGCACTTTGGTGGTTGGCTAGCAGTGCGTTTTGCGCGCTACTCATTTTAAACTTACAATTTATCGTCTTTCCAACCACCGCGGATCGTTATTGGCTAAATCGGCTCAGTTTAGGATTGGTACTAGTGCTAGTAGTGCTCGCGAATATTAAATTTTTAATTATTAGTGGCTTGACATGGCAGTAAGCGCCTAGACATTAAAGGACCTGACTTGAAGCACTCTGTTTCAAGTCAGGTCCTTTTGTCTAATGATGCCAGTCATTTGAATCAAGTAGGCTGATCCGATTAGTGATGCATCTTAAATTCCAAATAACGGTCATTATACAAGCCGACTTTGGCTGGTGATAAATCTTGATAGATTTGAAGATGCTTGATTGTGTTATTGTCTGGGTAAAATTGGCGATCGTTGCGAATGGCCTTAGGTAATAGCGCCTTGGCTTTCCGATTAGGTGTTGCGTAACCGATATATTCCGCATTTTGGGCGGCGTTCTTGGGTTCACTCATAAAGTTCAAGAAGGCGTAAATCGCCTTAAAGTGTTTGGCCGTTTTAGGAATGACCAAGTTATCAAACCACAAGTTACTCCCTTCGGATGGGACAACGTAATGCAAGTGTGAATTGCCAGCCAACATTTCACTAGCCTCACCGGACCAATCGACCGCGATAGCGGCTTCGTTTTGGATCATGTACATTTTAATTTCATCCGCCACGACGGCCTTGACGTTTGGTGATAGCCGGTTAAGCTTGTTTCGCGCAGCCAATAGAGTGGCTGGATCGGTCGTGTTCATAGACTGATTCATTGATGCGAGGGCGAACCCCATTACGTCGCGGGCGCTATCAATCAGCATGATTTTGTTATGGTATTTTCGTTGCCACAAATCATTCCAGTGTTGAATACTGCCCGGCTGAACGTACTTGTCGTTATAAATGATACCAAGCGTTCCCCAGAAATATGGGACTGAGTAACGATTGTGTTGATCAAAGGCCAAGTTCATGAAGCGCGGATCGTAATTCTTCATTCCAGTCAGTTTACTTTTATCGAGCGGTAAGAGTAAGTGCGCTTTTTTCATTTTTTCAATCATGTAATCACTAGGTACGGTCAGATCGTAACTGGTGCCGCCTTGCTTGATTTTCGTATACATAGCTTCGTTGCTATCGAAAGTTTCGACGTTAACGTGATAGCCAGTCTGCTTTTGAAACTTAGTGAGCAGGCTGGGGTCGATGTAGTCACCCCAAGTATATAGGTTCAAAACCTTTTTGCCAGTACTACCAGAGCTCGTCTGCAAGCGTTGCGCGCCAAAGGCCAGTAAGCCACAGACGACTAGTAAGCTAACAATGATGCTTAATAATTTTTTCACTTTCGCCGCCCCCTAACTGCTGGCCGCCGGTGCCGACTACTGTATTGGTTAATGAAGTAGTAGCCAATCACTAACACCAGTGCCATCAGGAACATTAGACCGGACAGGGCGTTGATTTCCAGGTTGATGCCTTGACGGGCCCGTGAGTAGATTTCAACCGACAGCGTGCTAAAGCCGTTTCCAGTCACGAAGAAAGTGACGGCGAAGTCATCGAGTGAGTAGGTCAGGGCCATGAAGAAGCCAGAAAAGATCCCGGGCATGATGTAGGGCACGATGACTTGGCTGAGTAATTGCCAATTGTTGGCACCTAAGTCAGCCGCGGCATCCAGTAAACTGGTGCTCATTTCTTGAATTTTTGGTAGCACCATCAAGACCACGATTGGAATTGAAAAAGCAATATGGCTTAACAAGACTGAGCCAAAACCGAGCGGAATTTTAAGGGCAGTAAAGAAAATCAAGAAACTGGCCCCGATGATGACGTCGGGTGAAACCATCAAGATATTGTTCAACGATAACAAAGTGTTGCGGGTAATCGGTTTGGTCATACTATTGATTCCGAGTGCCCCCAGCGTGCCAATGACAGTTGCTAATAATGATGATAAGAGCGCAATCAAAATGGTGTCGAGAAAAATGGCAATTAAACGGCTATCCGCGAATAAGTCTTGGTAATGTTGCCAGGTAAAACCATGAAAGTTGTTCATAGTCGTACCTTGGCTGAAGGAGTAAACGACCAGAAAAATAATTGGCGCATACAGCACGATGAAAACAAGCCACAGGTATAAGTTGCGCCACTTGAAGTTACGTAAGGTCATTATTTCGTCAACCCCTTTCGCGCGCGCTTTTTACTGCTGCCAGTTAGCCACATGATGATGACCATCGCAATAATCAGGACGACCCCGATCGTCGAACCCATGCCCCAGTTCATTGTCGTCAAGAAGTGTTCCTCAATCGCAGTCCCGAGTGTAATCACCTTATTGCCGCCAATTAAGCGGGTCAACATGAAGAGTGACAGTGAGGGAATGAAGACGGCTTGAATGCCAGCCTTCACACCGGGGAGTGTCAGTGGGAAAATTACCCGATTGAAGGTCTGCCAATTTGTGGCACCGAGATCCCGACTAGCATTGACGTAAGATGGGTTCAGTTCGCTAATTGAGTTGTAAATGGGCAGGACCATGAACGGAATCTGAATATAGGCCGCGACAAAGATGAAGCTGAAATTAGTAAAGAGCAATTGCTTGGGCCCGATTCCGATGAAACTTAAAAACTGGTTGGCGATGCCGGCTTGACTAAAAATGCCGATGAAAGCGTACGCCTTAAGTAATAAGTTGATCCATGTTGGCATAATGATTAAGAGCAGCCACAGCTGCGGATGCTTCGTTTCGTTGAGTAAATAAGCCGTCGGATAACTGATCAATAATGTTGCGAGTGTGATCAAGAAGGCGTACCAGACAGAGTTGAGCGTCATCATTAAGTAGGTATTTGATGAAAAATACGTTTGGTAGTTGCCCAGTGTAAATTGCCCGTTAATGTTGAAGAATGATTGATAGATCAACAATAGGACTGGGGCAATGACGAAGAGGATGATCCACAACATGTACGGGATAAAGTAGGCGGTGTTACGACTTAATCGTTGTTTTGGTTGCATGTTGACACCTCCTAATCATCTTCGTATTGTTCAAGACGAGCATCAAAAGCAGCTTCGCTCTCGTTTAACCGCATGACGTGAATGTCTTGTGGGTCAAAGGTCAGGCCGATCGGTTCGCCTTCTGCGGCAGGGTTAGTTGAATGAACGAGCCATTCGTTATGATCGGTATCGTAAGCGACGATTTCGAAATAATTGCCTCGAAATAGTTGGGAGTCGACAGTGACGACTAATTTGCCTTGATTCGCGGCCACAATGTCGAGATCTTCAGGCCGAAGAACGACTTCGACAGCTTCATTAGGCTGCATTCCCGCATCGGCGCATTCGAATTGTTTGCCGACAAATTCTACTTCAAAATCTTTGAGCATTTTACCCGGAATAATGTTACTTTCACCGATGAAGTTCGCCACGAAATGGTTGATCGGTTCATCGTAAATATCAACTGGGGACCCACCTTGTAAAATCTCGCCAGCGTTCATGACAAAGATTTCATCACTCATGGCCAAGGCTTCTTCCTGATCGTGGGTGACAAAGAGAAAAGTGATGCCCAGGCGTTGTTGAAGGTCCCGCAACTCATATTGCATATCCTTACGCAGTTTGGCATCGAGAGCCGATAACGGTTCGTCGAGTAAGAGGACCTTAGGCTGCATAACAAGTGCCCGGGCAATGGCAACTCGTTGTTGTTGTCCACCAGAGATCTCACTGATTTCACGTTCCCCAAGATCGGCTAGTTGGACCATTGCGAGTGCTTTTTGGACCCGCGTCTCGATTTCATCCTTGGGAACTTTGTGTAATTTCAAGCCAAATGCCACGTTTTCCGCGACATTCATGTGTGGAAAAAGGGCGTAATCTTGAAAGACTGTGTTGACTTGCCGCTGATTGGCCGGCAGGGTGTTGATGACCTGACCGTCAAAGTAAACTTGACCGGAAGTGGCATCCGTAAACCCCGCAATGGTACGCAGAATGGTTGTTTTACCACACCCAGACGGACCGAGTAACGTATAGAATTTGCCCGCTTCAAGATCTAAGTTGATGTTTTTTAAAACTTGATGTTCCCCGTAACTTTTAGTGACATTTGTCAATCGAATGATTGGTTGTGTATTAACCGCCAAAGTAAAGACCTCCTTAAAACGTGTACCAAGCTAGTGTAACCTAATACCAGCTCGATTGGTTGTGACATGATTATAAGTAGGACGCGGTCGTAACCAAGGTGAACGTGCAGGACGTGGTGCCAAGATTACGAATCTGATGCGTCTTAGTCGCATGGAAGTACAGCGTATCTCCCGCCGTGGCAGTATATTGCTGAGCTCCGAGCTGTAAGCTTAAAGTGCCGGTTTGAACCATAATAAAGGTCTCTGCCGGCGACGGCTCAAAAGATTTGAAGCGACCACTAGGTGCCAGTGTGACGGTGACCGGTTCTAACTGATTTTCGTTAGACGCGGGTACGAGCCATTTCACACGGTATCCTAAGGCTTCATCGTCATACGTGGTCTGATCTGCTGGATGGTAGACCACTTTGTGAGTGGGCTGCTCAGCCGCAAAAAAATCAGCGGGGGCACAACCGAGTACTTCAAGAATCGCGAAGAACGTCTCCATTGAAGGCGATGACTGATTGTGCTCTAACTGTGATATGTACCCCTTGCTAAGGTCAGTTCGTTCGCCTAATTCTTCTTGCGTGAGTTGCTTTTGAATCCGTAAGTTGCGGATGCGTTGACCAATGTCCATGACATTCACCTCGAATCGGTAGTTTTGTTAAACTAAACAATAAGTTTAGTATGAGCTTTAATTATAATGAAAAATGACGTGGTGACAAGCATTTTTTACAATTGGCAGCTTCTTTTTTTAAGTCTGCCAGCTTGTCTGGTCAAATCGCCCAGAAACAGTGGTGTTGAGGGGTTGGAACTGTCGTTTGGTTAGTGAATAAATTAGGTGCGTTGTGGACGGACTTTTCGTGGAGTGCCGCTGAAGCCTGCGCTTGCTACGCCAACGAATCAATGCAAAAATCGCATTAATCCGCTGGCTAGGCAATGCTCAGCTTCAACCCGCGGCCCCTCACACTCTAATAAAAAAGCCCAAGACATCCGTCTTAGGCCGTTAGCGTTGTTGATTAATCCGCGCGGTAAACGACTTCAAAAACTTCACTGACCATCGGTGTGTCCGATGAGAGGTTTTTGCCGTGTTCTTCTAACGTCGGGGTGAATTCTGCCGTCTTACGCTTGCGCCAATCACCAATTGTGCGATCACCATCGCCTTCATGGTAAGCGTGTTCCGCCGAGATGCGATAAAACGGAATGAGTTCAGACACCACCGTTTTCAGAATCGCGACCGGTTTCATGTCACCATTTAGCAAGACGTTGTAGTCGCCAACTTGTGGAATGGCAATTTGTTCCGCGGTATAACTGTCCAGCGGCGTGGTTGTCGCTGTCTTCGTCCCAGCCAGAATTGCGTCGGCTAAAGCAGTCACTTCGGCAGGGTTATTTTGTTGACCGAACCAACGTGTTTGATAAGAAGCCCCGTTTGTGTCGGTGCTTTCGTTATAAGCATGCCATAATTGTTCTGCTGATTGAGCGGGCATAAAGGTCACCTAATTTCGATTAGAATTATTGAATTCGGATGTATGTAACCGAATTCACAATTCAAGTATAGCATGACATTTCTGAAAACGACACGTTCGACACTGGTTTTTCGGGGGAAAATTAAGTTAGTCAACTATTGACCGACATTTGCTATAATATACGTACGAATTGGAGGGCGAAAATCAATGGAAATTACACCTGTTAAAATGCTGGATTTACCACAAATCATGGCGATCGAAAAATCTGGTTTTTCAGAAGCAGAGGCTGGCAGCGAGGCTGCTTATCGCGAACGCATTGAGAAATTAGCGGATACTTTTCTGGTCGCCCGCGATGGTGCAGTCGTACTTGGCTTTATCGTGGGACCAGCTGTCGGTGCCCGCTATATTGAAGATGAGATGTTTGTAGAGACACCGACTAACTTGCCACGTGGCGGCCATCAGCTGGTTTTCACGTTGGCAGTTTCGCCACTAGCACGTCACCAACAGATCGGTAGTCAATTATTGACCGCGCTAGCTGAGAAGGCTCAAGCAGACGGGCGGACAAGCATGGCGTTGACTTGTTTGGAACGACTAATTCCGTTTTATGAACGTAATGGTTTTATTAATCAAGGTGTGGCGAACTCCGAACATGCTGGTGAAACTTGGTATAATTTAGAGAAAGTCTGGGATTAAATCATGAAATTAGCAACATTACAAGCACAATTACCGGATTTTGAGATCCGATTACTAACTTTAGCTGACCAGGAAGCATTGCTAAAGCTGGAACAAAGTAATCCGCGCTATCACCAATATTTCTCACCGGAACCACTAACGATGACTGAGGTACAACATGATTTGACGGCCCACCCGGACGAGCTAGCGGCGGCACAAAAACAGGTTTTTGGTTTTTACTTAGCACACCGTTTAGTAGCCGTTTTAGATGTACTCAATCAGTATCCACAAGAACAATTTTTATTCGTTGGATTACTCATGGTCAATAAGGCTTACCAACGTAAATCAGTGGGCCGAGTTATTGTAACCGGACTGATGCAAGCGGCACTTCAAGCGAATATAACGGCGATCCAACTAACGCGCGTTACTGCTGATGAAGGGGTCGCAAGATTCTGGCAGAAACTCGGGTTTGAAGATGGTAACCAGTTGTTCTTACCTTTAAAAGCCGGTGGCCGGTTAGCGGTGACGACGATGACACGGCTACTCCAATAGAATTCTCATGGAACTCTTAGCAATAAGGCCTAGTAAGCGATATCAGACATGTTAAACTCGTGATGACTAATAAATAGAAATGAGGTTAACACGATGATTAAGCATTGGGGAAAAGCCGAAACTGGCATGTTGATTGCAGCCGTATTGTTATTAATGGTAATTTTTACCTTCTTTGAAATTACGGCTAGTTTAACAGTTAGTGTCATTGCTTTTCCGATTAGTTTGATTGTGTTGATGGCGATTATGGAATTCGCCGCAACGGAATTACGGCGCAAGTAAGTGACTCGCAATAGATCGTAACCTAATATCGTGCTTGTTTAGCAGGAGCACGTATATATAGAAGCCCGTATTTACCACGATTGGCAGATACGGGCTTTTTTCGTGACGGCTGAGGACTATTCCTACTAGGTCTAAAGGACACTGTTTGGACTGTACAAGTGGCCTGATTTTAACGTTTTCTTAGCTTGTTTATAACTGTACTATACTGTACTATTTAACGTAAGCGAAGTAACGACTGTGTATTAAATGGAGGTGGGCCATGCAAATTGATCATGGAAGCCGACAACCGTATTACGCTCAGATAGTAACCGGTATTGAACAAGATATTGCTCATGGTGTGTTACAAAGTGGTGAACAACTGCCGTCGGTGCGTGAAATGGCTCGTCAACACTTGCTGAATCCGAATACGGTCAGTAAAGCCTATAAGCGACTGGAGACACAGCAAATTATCGAGACGGTTCCGGGAAAAGGCACGTACGTTAAAGTGGTGGATTCAACGCTGTTCCGACAAGAATTACGGGAACAGTTTACACAAATTGTCAGGCTAGCGGGTCAAAGAGGCGTCAGTATTGCTGAATTGCATGGCTGGCTTGATCAAATGGGGGAAAATAATGAGTTTAGTGATTAATCAGTTAAGTAAGCGCATTGACCATCACCAGACGTTAGATGGCATTAGTTTTGAGATTGGACTTGGTCAAGGTCAAATTGTCGGTGTTGTTGGCCGTAACGGGGTTGGGAAAACAACCCTTTTTCGGACAATCAATGGGCAGTACCTCACGGATCATGGTCAGGTCCTGGTTGATGGGCAAGAGGTTGTTGATCAACCGGAAATGCGGACGCAACTGTGTTTTATTGATCCACTGGCAAATTTTTTTAAAGGCGCGACGATTGCGCAAATCCAGTGGTATTATCAAGCTGCTTACCCGGACTTTGATAATGCCAAATTTGCGCAATTGTTAGACCGTTATCATCTGACGTCCAAACAAAAATTACGCCATTTCTCTAAGGGAATGTTTGGTTTGTTTACAATCATTCTCAGTGTTGCGACGCAAGCGCCGTATCTCTTTTTGGATGAGCCGCTAGATGGTTTGGATGTCCTAATTCGAAAAAACATTCTTGGTATTCTAATTGATGAAGTGGCTACGGGAAACCGTTCAATCGTGATTGCGTCACATAATTTGGCTGAATTAGAGGGGGTTATTGACCGCGCGTTGATGCTTAAACACGGTCGCATTGTCAATGACTATCAATTAGAAGCCATGCGACGAAGTGCACGAAAAGTTCAATTAGTGTATCGTGACAAGCAGATTCCAGCCGTTGTTAAACAATTAGGCCATATTGTACACGTTTCTGGTCGGGTTATCGTGGTAGTGTTTGAAGATTATAATGCTGAGGTCCAGGCGCAATTAGCGACAACTAACCCGGTATTTCAAGAAGATTTACCACTCTCATTAGCAGACTTGTTTATGGCTAATCTGACGGATGAAGCTGACTTTGAATTATTATCTTAGGGGGACGATAAAATGACGAAACGAAAGTTATGGCAGTTGTTATGGCGCCACTATCGCACGTTGTTATTAACGGCGGGCGGTGTCTTACTACTAGTAGGCATAAAGGAAGGCTACAGTATTGCCCATAATCCGTCACGGTATGTTGCACAAAATGTCAGTAGTTTTGCGTTGATGGAAGCCACTCATCTTCGGATGGAAACGGTGGTCGCCATCATCGTTAGTCTGGTGCTAGGAGTCGCACTATTCTTAAGCGATAATTTCACGAATTTTAATCAATATTTATTTAGTTTGCCGGTCGCTCGAAAGCAAATTTATCGGCGTAAGATCGGGTTACTTATTGGGATGTTGGTCAGCGCATACATGTTGGCGGAAGCTGTTTTTGGACTGATTGCTTGGCGCGTGTTGGCTAAACAGCAGGTGCGGATTGATTGGCTTACGACATTGTATGAAGAACTTGGAATCCTGGCAGTAATGTTAGTGTTTGGATTATTAGCCGCTACGTTCGGGTTATGGGTTGGCCATATCTTTGCGAGTGCGCTTGCGACATTTGTCTTCGTTTGTAGCTTGCCCTTTGCATATGATGGCTTGATCAATCTTGCTGCAGGATTAACGAAGCTTAAATATGAGCAGGTGGATGTTTTAGGTCAGCTGCCGAGCTGGAAACCCGGGGGCTTACTAACCACTTGGGTGATTTGTGGTGTTATCGGTGGCGGCCTGTATTTGCTTAACCGCTGGGCGTTTGAGCATTTATCTTTGGAAAATAGTGGGGATTTTTTCCGCTTTCCGCAGTGGCGCGGAGCCGTCCTGGGCTTTTCAATTATTTATCTAATTGTTGCAATTTGCTGTTCACAATTTGGTAACGGTGTTTTAGGGTTGCTAACGGATAACTATCATGCGCATATGCCATTATCGACTGGGATTATAATGGCGCTGGTCGTTGCCTATCTAACTTGGAGTTTGGGGCGGTGGTTTCTGTACCGACCGGATCGTTTTCGCGATGCGTGGACGGTTAAGAAGTTGGCTTAACTTGGTCATAAATCTAAAATGCGCCCGTTGAAGTTAAGCAGACTGACTTCAGCGGGCGCATTTGTTAGCGGCAATTTTAAATTTATTATCCTGATTGATGAAACTTTAGCGAATCTTAGTTAAGCGTTTTGCAACGGTCTTAATATTTAGTAGATCCCAATCTTCCAAGTTGTGTGAAATCGAGTTATGCCCCCATGTTCCACAACCGAGTGTTAAGGATGGTGCGACGTTATCATATTTATAACCAATGGCACCTTGTGAAGACGGCACGTTGATCAATGCTCGACAAGCAGTCATTTCTAAGGCAAACTTGTTCATAACAGCTTCGTCGGTCGTATGCAAGGCGGCCGTATGTCCCAGTCCGCCAAGTGCTAGGCTGCGTTTCATCAGGTTGAAGCCGGCCTCAGTATCCTTGGCATGAACGACGGCGAGGACTGGTGATAACTTTTCTCGTGATAAGACTTGGTCACCACCGATGCTAGGCAACTCAACTGCTAATACTTTGGTATCGGATGGGACATCAAAGCCAGCCCACTGAGCGATTTGCCATGGCGTTTGCCCAGCTACTTTCGGGTCAACAGCCTGTTTATCCAGGTTCATGACAGTTGCTTCTAAGGCCTTGAAGTTCTCGGTACCGACAAAGTACACACCGTTGTGACTTAATTCACGTTTAACTTGATCATAGATCTGATCAGCAACGATTAAGTTTGATTCGGAAGCACAGATCATGCCGTTGTCGAATGACTTGGAAGTGACGACATCACTGACTGCCTGTTGAATGTCTGCGGTTTGCTCGATGAAGCATGGCACGTTACCAGGGCCAACACCGAGTGCCGGTTTACCAGTTGAATACGCGGTCTTGACCATGCCGGCACCGCCAGTTGCAATAATGGTAGCGACGCCCGGATGGTTCATCAAGGTGTTGGTTGCTTCAAGGCTAGGCGTCTTGATCCACTGAATCCAATCCTTAGGAGCGCCAGCGGCAATAGCAGCATCGCGGATGATTCGGCCAGTTTCAACACAAGATTTTTGTGCAAAGGGATGGAAACCAAAAATAATGGGATTGCGAGTCTTTAATGCTAACATGGCATTGAAAATGACGGTTGATGTTGGGTTGGTAACTGGGGTGACCCCCGCAATAATTCCAACTGGTTCAGCAACTTTCATCACGCCACTGACTGGATCGTCATTAATGATACCGACCGTCTTGTCATCCTTGATGTAGTTATAAACGTTTTTGGCTGCAAAGTCGTTCTTCGCAACTTTATCACGATAATTTCCGCGACCCGTTTCTTCGACGGCCATAGCGGCCAGCATGCCACGAGCAGCGTGGGCAGCGCGGGCCATGGCAGCGACAGCCTGATCAACTTGACTTTGGTCCATGACTTCAAGACGGTTGGCAGCTAACGAAGCATTTAAGACTAACCGATCGATTGAACGTGATACGGTTGTTTCTTCCATTTCTTTCAGCATTCACGGTTCCTCCTATGCAAAATCAACTTGTTTCTTATTTCACAATCACTATTATAAATACTTTTTCACAAATGTAAATAGCTAATATTTAATTTCATAAATTGCTTTTAAAACACTATAATTATTGATTTAATAGCGTATATAAATGTAAATAAACTGTTCGCTTACATTTTCACCGAACGGATTGCTGTTATAATATTCACAATTAATTATTGATTAAATTCGAAGCAACTTTTGGCTTGATCTGTAACTGATTTTATATAAATGGAAGGGCTTACAAACGGGCGGTTGTCAAATAAGCAAGAATTGACGGGAAATCGTTGGTTAATAAATATGACAAATCGGTTATCACTCCTATGTAAAATGTGCTAAAATGAATGTGATTCAAAAATCGTATCTCTTAATTAACCTAGGAGGGTTATTTTATGTCATTTGTAAATGCTGTTGATATGACACAAGACGCATACAAGAACCATTATGCTATTGGTGCGTTCAACACAAACAACCTTGAATGGACTCGTTGCATCTTGAAGGGTGCTCAAGACACTAACACCCCAGTTATTATCCAAGTTTCAATGGGTGCTGCTAAGTACATGGGTGGCTACAAGCTCGTTATGGACTTAGTTGCTGATGAAATGGAAAGCATGAACATCACTGTTCCTGTTGTTATGCACTTAGACCACGGTAACTACGAAGCTGCCAAGGAATGTATCGAAGTTGGTTACTCATCAGTTATGTTTGATGGTCATGACCTACCATTTGCCGAAAACTTAGAAAAGACTAAGGAAATCGTCAAATTAGCTCATGCTAAGGGCATCTCTGTTGAAGCCGAAGTTGGTTCAATTGGTGGTGAAGAAGACGGTATCATCGGTGAAGGTGAATTAGCTGATGTTGAAGAAGCTAAGACTTTAGCTGCTACTGGTATCGACATCTTAGCCGCTGGGATTGGTAACATCCACGGCAAGTACCCAGAAAACTGGACTGGCTTACACTTCGATCGTCTTCAAGAAATCTCAGAAGCCGTTAAGATGCCATTGGTACTTCACGGTGGTTCTGGTATTCCTAAGGACCAAATCGTTAAGGCTGTTGAATTGGGTATTAGCAAGGTTAACGTTAACACCGAAAACCAAGTTGCTTTTGCCAATGCAACTCGTGCTTACATCGAATCTGGCGCAGACCAAATCGGTAAGGGCTACGACCCTCGTAAGTTATTGGCACCTGGTAAGAAGGCCATCGTTGATGTTGTTACATCACGGATTGGCTGGTTCAAGACTCCAGCTGTTAAATAATTTGATTTTTGATTCAGAAAAAGTCGACTCCTCGGGGTCGGCTTTTTTCCTGCGCTTTTTTGGGGAACTTGGTACTGACTTACCACCTGGGAGTGCCAGTGTGCCCTTTTCTGGTTGCTATTATAAATTAGTGCTTTGTCTTTCTAATTGGTATTGTGATCTTTATAGTCTTGATTCGGAAACGGTATTACGCGATATTATTTAGTGGAAACTATACAAAAGCATAATATATTGTTATACTAACGTTGTAAACAAAACCTTACTTTTTGTAAAGATGGTGTTACTTTGATTTGCAATAAAATTAAAATGTTACGAGCTGAGCGAAATTGGACGCAAGCCGAACTTGCCCAGCGGCTTGGAATTTCACGGCAAGCGGTTATTTCGATTGAAAAATCTAGATATTATCCATCATTGGATCTAGCTTTCAAAATCGCAACAGTTTTTGACTGTATGATTGAGGATGTCTTTTATCGGGGGTAAAATGATGATTGAACGAGTTGGATTGATAGTAATCATATTGATTTCCATAGGGAGTTATTTGTACGCTACCCGTCGAATGGCAAAGTTACAAAAAGATTATCATAATGATGAGCGCTGGCAATATCTTAAATTAAGAGCAGGTGCCGTTACTAAAACGTACTATGAAGTGTTGATTATAATCATTGCTATTCTGATGATACTGTCATTGTGGACTCCAACGCCAATGTTGGTGCCACTGGATCGTATGCTTGGTATTGGTGCGTTAGTTATTATTGGAGGACCAATTATAGAGTTTTGTGCAATCACACGGTTTGATAGAACGATGTAGATTTGTTTAAATGCTTTGGGATTACTCTTTTTGCTTGTGGATTTATTAGTGATTCTTATATCTGATTCATTCGTAAAAAACATGATAAAAAATATGAGATTAGGTATCCAACTGTTGTTCTGGGATAGCTAACCTCATATTTTTATATAATTAACTAAACATTAATCGCGTCTTGCAATTGCTGCTCATTGTAAAAAATTAATACGATAAACATCACCACGTAAAGTAATAATGGTAACCACGCATAGTTCAGGGTAATCATATGCTGAGTGGCGATATTTTGCGCATGATTGGCCGTGTAGCCGCTTAGATGAAAGAGTCCGGCGGTGACTAGGCCACCAAGTCCTAAGCCGACATTAACGCCGAAGTCATCAGTAGAGGCTAAAATACCTTCTGCTTGAATGCCAAGCGCCGTGCCATAACGGATCGTATCAGCAATCATAATTGAGACCAAACCAATGATGAGACCGTTACCGACAGCATTGATCAACGTGCCACCGAAGACGAAGGCCAGTTGATTGATGGCTGTCCCGAGACCGAGGATCAGTTGCCCCACAGCGGCGATTGCGATACCCGCCAACATGGTATTCTTTTTCCCGTGGTGGTTGGCTAGCCGGACAATTAAAATGACCCCGATCAGTGACGCAAACGTAAAGCCGTTAACGACTGGAACTAAGTCTTCGCGTTGAATCAAGTATTTAAAGTAGTAGATGGTCGTTTGATTCTTGATGGCAGTTGTTAACCAATACAGTAAAATCACGCTGGATAAAATAAACCACGGCTGGTTTTGCTTGAGCATGCCCCACACCGCACTGAGTGATTGGTGCGGGCGCTCAGGTTGACTAAAGCGTTCCTTGACTTGGAAGAAGGTGTTGAGGATCAGTACCAACGAAATAATGCCAAATATAACGATCGTCAGTAAAAACCCCCGTTGCTGATCACCCTGACCAAATAAGGCAACTAGTGGCAAGGTGAAGACAGCGACGATAATTTGAACGCTACTACCGAAGAATTGACGAATCACGCCTAGTAAGGTTAATTCACGTTCATTCTGGGAGAGTGCTGGTAAGATCGATGTGATTGGTAGGTTGACGGCGGTATAGAAGAATCCTAATCCTAAATAGGTCACGTAAGCCCAGACGAGTTTACCGGTTGCCCCGAAGTTCGGGGTCACAAAGGTCAAAACGGCGAACAAGACATAGGGTAACGCGTACCATAAGAAAAACGGGCGGCTCTTACCGAAGCGCGAATGGGTGTGGTCAATCATGACGCCGATAATCAGACTTTCAACGACATCGGCTAAGCGCGCAACGACAAATAAAATCGCCGCTGCGCTCGTGGATAAGCCGTAAATATCGGTATAGAAGAATAATAAGTATGTGGTCATCATCTGAAAGACTAAGTTATCCGCGGCATCACTGAGCCCGTAACTAATTCGTTCCGGCCAAGCTGTTTGCCAAGGTTGTTTCAATATTAACACCTCTAAGTATGGTTTTGCACAACCTAATTCTAACCTAGTTGCACGCTTAAACCTAACGGAAAGGTTTACAAAATTGATTAGGTATTAGATTGCCCAGAAAAAAAGCCTGCAGGTGGCGTTCGTCAACCTGCAGGCTTTGCATTGTTTGTCCTGATTAAAAGCTACTTAGTTGTTAATTTGCTGACCTTGGTGAGTGCTGGGATTAAGCCCAAGCTGTCTAACGTTTGGTTTGGTAAAACAACGGTGTTGGCATTGCCGTCCGCTAAGGCTTTGACAGCTTCCGTGTTTTGGAAGATAAAGTAGTTTTCGGATGATTGTGACAAGGCTTCGTTTAAGATCCGCGTCCGGTAAGCATCAGCATCTGCTTCAGTTTGAACGGCTGTTGCTTTCGCCTTTGCACTATTCACTAACGCTTCGTTTTGGGCTTTGTTGGTGGCTAATAAGGCCCGGTTATTGGCTTCATTTTCCAGTGTGATTGACTTACTCTTACCTTCAGCAGTTGCGATGGTGGCATCCCGTTCCCGCGTAGCTTGCAGGAGTTTATTCATGGAAGCCTGAATATCTGCCGAAGGGTTAACGGAATCAATATTGACCCGGTCAACATTTAAACCGTAGCCCGCCGTAACGGAGGAGATCTCCTTGAAGAGAGCGGCATTGATTTCTTGCGTCCCATTCAGGACTTCATTTAATTCTTTGTTCCCAATGATACCACGCAGTGCCGCGCGGGTATCTTGAATCATACTACGAACGGAGTCTTCGTTTTTAAAAACGAAGTCTTCAATATTAGTGACGTGGTACTTAAGCGAAATCTTAACTGAGATTTCAGCGTTATCTTTGGTGATAACGACTTGTTGGTTAAGATCAACGGGTGTCTGAGCCGTGTTAACGGTGATGACACGTGAGATGAACGGTTTAATAAAGTGAAAGCCGGAACTAATGACGCGCTCGAACTTTCCAAATGTTAAGACGACACCTTGGTTCGGTTGGGTGATGATGCGGATGGAAGCGATTAGGACTAAAACGACCAGTAGAATGACAATAATTGCAACGATGATGCCTACCATAATAATTTCCCCCTATTGTTGTGGTGCGATAATCGTTACCGTTAGACCATGAGCACTGACGGCCGTGATTTCAACGGTATCGCCGGTGTGCAGCGGTGTTGCGGCGTGCAAATGGTACAAGATGCCATAGAATGCGACGCCGTCAGTTAGATCGGTCGGTTTGATAATGAAGCGCTGACCGATTAAGCGCTGATCTAAGTATCCCTCTTGCATAGATGACCCACCTTTAATGTGATAATAATTAAATTATATGCTGTTTTTGGTTAGATTGATAGGTCCGTTATAAAATAGTGGGTGAGTTTTGGATTGTTGATAAAGTATGGCGATAAATGGTGAATTCATGCTGCATATCGCCCAGTAACTATTTGGATAAGCTCGTTTTAGAGGGCGGTTCAGTAATACGGGATTGGTGAGTTAAAGGGGCGCTTGAAGTATTTAAGCCGACAAAAAAACCTTCGTACGGGAATACGAAGGTCAAAAGGAGTAGGTCAGCATATGACGGGGAATCATATGCTGATAACTTGATGAGCGTTTATTCATATAAGCGGGGGGACGTTCACATGCCGCTCATCAAGCTGTCAAAGTTGTTACGCTTTGACGGATTTCATTACTTTGGAGGAGTAAATGAAAAGAATGTTAATTATTATAGTAGCAATCTTGGAGGGGGATCCTTAATTGCTATAGATATATCTTAACAACGAATTGTGAAGAAAATGTGACGATGATTTTTCAAATTTAAGAATTATTGATTAGATTACGAAAAGATTTATGACTATTGATAAATTTATCGGCAATTAAAATTGCGTAAGAATTATCTGTCAGCGCTTTCGCAATGGTGGCTTTTTAAATTAGAGCGTGTATCATTAATAATGATCACGGAAATTAAAGACAGGAGATGCTTGCATGTACGAACAAGCTTGTACCACAATTTTAGTTGGGAAGAAGGCGACCGTTGATGGTTCAACGATGATTGCCCGCAATGATGATACGTTTATGCCGATTACACCGCAAAAATTTATCGTCCATCCCGCTGTTCATGGTCGCAACGAAACGTTAACTTCTGGGAAGAATGGCTTTACCGCACCACTTCCAGCAGATGGATACCGTTACCAAGCTGTCCCGAACATTGAAGTCGCCGAAAAGGGTGTTTTTGAAGAGAATGGCTTTAACGAAAAAAACGTTGGTGTTTCTTCAACTGAAAGTGTTTATGGTAATGAACATACGCTGACTTTTGATCCCTTCGTGCCGAATGGTCTTGCAGAAGATTCATTGCCAACCATGCTCACGCCGTTCATTGATTCTGCCCGTGGTGGGGTTGAATACTTGGGCCAGTTGATCGCTAAATATGGTTCGCCAGAAGGTAACGGTGTTTTGTTCAATGATAAAGATGATGTGTGGTACATGGAGATCGTCACTGGTCACCACTGGGTTGCACAACGGATTCCGGATGATGCTTACGCGGTGGCTGCCAACCAAGTTGCGATTCAATGGGTTGATTTTGATGATCCCGATAACTTTATGTGGTCTGATGGTATTCAAGAATTTGTTGCGGAACACCATTTGAACCCTGACAAGGAAGGTTTTAACTTCCGTCATATCTTCGGTACTGATAATGAAAAAGACCGGCATTATAATACTCCCCGGGTCTGGTACGGCCAACGTTATTTCAATCCAGAGATCGAACAAGATCCACAGTCGAGTGAGCTACCGTTCATTTGTCACGCAGCCAAGAAGATTTCAGTTGCCGACGTTGAATTTGTACTGGGTTCTCATTATAACGAAACGAAGTACGATCCCTTCTTGAATACACCAGAAGCTAAAAAGTTTCGGCCAATTTCAATGAATCGGACGCAGAATTCACACGTTATGCAAGTGCGGAATGACGTACCAGCAGAACAAAGCGCGATTATGTGGATGACGTTTGGGGTACCAGCTTTTGCGCCATACCTTCCATTCCATGCGAATGTTTCTGAAACTGATCCTAGTTTTGCGAACACACCGCTAAAACATGATATGAATAGTGCTTACTGGCTCTACCGGACACTATCAATGATTGTTGAATCACACTATGCTGATTTCGTTCAGGATGATATTGATTATTTGAAAGAATGTCGAATCGAACTGGGTCAATTTGTGGCTGCGACCGATGAACAAGCGGCGAAGTTATCTGGTGACGAGTTAACGGCTTTCTTGACTGAACAAGATAAAGTGATGGTCGCAAAGATGCGTGATAAAGCCCAAGCTTTGATTGGTCAATTAGTCACCAAAGGTTTAACGCTCTCGAAACTAACCTATAATGTTGATATCAATCTTTAAACTTTCGTTATGACGGTATCAGCGTGTATAATTAAGTTATTAAGAGGACAAGGAGCTGATGGCAAATGGATGAAAATGTCTTATTTAATCCTGGTGACGCAATTTCAGAATCGCATGACTACAATGAAGCGCTCCGTAGTGCGGATATTTATAATGCGCGTCACGGACGTAAGCGCGGACTCATGATTGCGCGGCCGCTAGAACAGGATCACGGTTATTCGGTTTTTTACGCGGATGATTTACTGACAGCCGATACGCCAAGACCAGAAGCACGTCAATATCACGTTGAAAAGCGTATTCCAAAAGAATAGTGCAGTCATCCCATGATCAGTAAAAAGGATCATGGGATTTTTTATTCGCTAAACAGTAACCCAGCTAGTTGATATTGGGTTACTGTTGTTTTATAATAGCGTTTAAATTGATTAACAGGGGTGCGATGATGACGAATCGACAGACGATTAAACACCTGACCCAGACGGCGATGGTGACTGCTTTGATTATTGTATTAGGTTTCTTTCCGGGAATTCCAGTGGGCTTTATTCCCGTCCCGATTGTGTTGCAGAATATGGGCATCTTTTTAGCTGCCGAGTTACTTGGCCGCAAATATGGGACGATCGCAGTTGGGTTGTTCTTAGGATTAGTGGCACTGGGACTACCCCTATTATCTGGGGGGCGTGGTGGTGCTGCGATTTTTCTCGGGCCAACGGGTGGCTATCTCGTTGCTTGGTTGCTGGCACCAATGTTGATTGGAACGTTGATCAAAATAACCCGGGCGATGACAAGTGGTTACTGGTGGCTAGAAGTTGGCATTGTCTGGTTGGCTGGTATCTTATTTGTTGATGTAATCGGTGCTGGTTGGCTAGCTGTTCAGTCACATATGACTTTGACTGCCGCCTTGCTGTCAAACGTGGCCTTTCTTCCTGGTGACATCATTAAAGGGACTTTGGCCGTATTTATTGCCCGACGTGTGCGGGCCATCGTTGATTTTGGATTGCCAGCTTAGTAAATAGCTAATGTGATTGGCAGGTCAGGAGGTCATAATGACAACTAAAGAACAGGTCTTAACAATTTTATTGCGTCATCATGGTGAGTGGCAATCGGGGGACCAGCTTGCCCAATCAGTTGGCTGTAGTCGTGAGAGCATCTGGAAGGCGATCAATGCCTTGAGAAAGCAAGGACACCAGATTGAGAGTCGTAAAAACCGGGGCTACTGCTATCTGGAAAGTCGTAATTTGGATGCCAAAGCCATTCAAATCTATGGGCAACGTCAATTTACGGGGCCACTTGAAGTGGTCGCCCAGACGCCGTCCACTCAGATTCTAGCTAAGACCTTTTTAAGTCATCATCAGCCACAGTTTGCTGCCTTCTTCGCGGATGAACAGACAGCTGGCTATGGCCGTTTGGGCCGGGACTTCTATTCACCGGCCAAAACTGGACTGTATTTTAGCTTGGTTGTTCCTAATCCCACGAATGCATTGGTCAATGTGGGCTTACTGACAACTGGTGTCGCAGTGAGTGTCCTGAATGTTTTACAGCAATTTTATCCTAATAAGAACTTTGGGTTGAAATGGGTCAATGATATTTATCTTGATCAGCATAAGGTCGGGGGCATTATCACGGAAGCAAGTTTGGAATTAGAATCGACTTCCGCAACGGCCTTTATTGTCGGTGTGGGTCTCAATTTAACGACCACCGATTTTCCGCGGGAATTGCAAGCCCGTGCCCAGGCGGTCGACCCGAGCATACCAGTGGATCGCAATCGGTTAGCGGCCGCCTTATTATCAGCGCTAGTAGCGCTATCGAAACGCTACGCAACGGCCGATTTTTTGCCAGCATATCGGGCCAAATCACTAGTGTTGGGTCAACAAGTGACACTTCAAGTGGGCGATTCCGTGGTGAATGGGGTGGCTGAAGATATCGATGAACATGGTGGCTTAGTGGTCCGCATGTTGACCGGGGAGCGGCGAACATTTACGAGTGGTGAAGTGATCAGGGTAGGGTTACCAGTATGACTGAGTGGGTACCAGTGATTTACGGCATCGGTTTAGACGCTGCCGGTCGGTGCCAACATTATCACCTTGAAACTGATATTGCGGCATTGTGGTGTCGGCGGTGTCAACGCTATTACGCGTGTTACCGGTGCCATGATACGTTGTGCCAGCATACTTTTGTGGCCAGCGCTCCGACGGATTTAGCCGTGATGTGTGGTGCTTGTCGTTATCGAATGACGGTTGATCGGTATTATGAGGGGCAATGCCCGCACTGTCACCGGCCATTTAACCCGCGGTGTCGGTTGCATGACCAGGTTTACTTTCTAATCGATGAGAGAGAAGTACAGTCCAAGTGAGGATGGTGCTAGTTTATTCAGTCTAATTTAATTTTAATAAAATCCTTGACATAATCTAACTGAAAACTCATAATGTGAAATGTCATGAGAGATGAGTATCAATGGTGAGCTGGTAACAGAGAGTTGTCAAGTGCTGAAAGATGACCCAGCAAGCGTTGAGAAGATGGTCTTTCCTAATGAACGATCGGTGAGCAGTGATGTTAAGTGGTCGCGGTTAATGCCCGTTAGCGCAGCAGTTAGTTCTGCATGAGTTGGTGTCCAAATGGGTGCTATTAAGGTGGTACCGCGGCGAAAGTCGTCCTTGTTATAAGTTATAACAGGGACGACTTTTTGTCATGTAAAAAAGTGAGAAACGGGGTATGGAAGATGAGAAGAAATACAAAGTGGTTGTTAGCTTTAGGTGGCATTATTGTTGTTTTGGTGGCTATCGTGGGGTTCAGCCGTGCCAGTAGTTCACAAGCAAGTCAGGGTAAGTTGACAACGGTCAAGATTGGGGTTGCTCCGGGGCCTTATGGTGATATGGCGACTAAAGTTATCGGCCCACTACTTGAGAAAAAGGGGTATAAAGTTGTTACAAAGGAATTCAACGACTACGTTCAACCGAATAAGGCACTGAATTCTGGGGAAATTGATGCTAATTTATTTCAACATACGTTGTATCTGAAGACCTTCGCTAAAGCCAATCACTTGAAGTTATCGGCCATTGGCGAGACGCCCACGCTGGGGATGGGGATTTACTCGAAGAAGATCACGGCACTATCAGATTTGAAGTCCGGTGATACAGTCTCGCTACCGAATGATCCGTCCAACTTAGCTCGAGCACTACAACTCTTAGCGGCGCAAAAACTAATTACTTTGAAGAAAAATATCAACGTCGCAACGGCTAGTACGGCGGATATTGTGACTAATCCGCACCAGTTGAAGATCAAGACCTTGGATGCAGCCCAGTTACCACAGTCGATGAGTAACGTGACGATTGCTTTGATTCCCGGTAATTATTCCTGGAATGCTAAGTTGAAACCATCGAAAGCGCTGGCACTTGAAAAGCTCAAGGAAGATTACAAAGAAGTCTTTGTTGTCAAGACGAGTCAACGCAATTCTAAGTTCGGCAAAGCTGTCAAAGCGGTTCTCAAAAGTGCTGCTTTTAAGCAGGCGATTGCAAAGTCGGAATTTAAGGATTTCGATAAACCAGCTTCATGGCAATAGGAGGTCAAGGGCATGAGTCAGATTGAATTAAAACATGTTGATGTGACGTTTCAGCAGAAGAAGCGGACGGTGCACGCTGTTAAGGATGTCTCACTAACCATCGAGAAAGGTGAAATCTTTGGAATCGTGGGGTTGTCGGGGGCGGGTAAGTCAACTTTAGTCCGAACAATCAATTATTTGCAGGCACCGAGTCAGGGACAAGTGATCGTAGATGGTCATGATTTGACCAAAGCTAATGCGCGTCAGATTGCGTCCGTGCGGCGTAAAATTGGCTTCATCTTTCAAAATTTCAACCTGATCGGTAATCGAACGGTTGCACAGAACCTGGCGTTTGCCCTGACAGCGGGCGGCTATCCTGAAAAAGCGCAGCCTGCGCGTATTCAAGATTTGCTAACGTTAGTGGGACTTGCAGATCGTCAAGACAATTACCCGGCACAGTTGTCTGGCGGTCAAAAACAACGCGTTGGTATTGCACGGGCGCTCGCCAATGATCCGGATGTCTTATTGTGTGATGAAGCGACCAGTGCGTTAGATGTTGAAACAGCCGAAGAAATCATTCAGATTCTGAAAGATATCAACCAGCGACTTCATATTACGATCGTCTTTATTACCCATCAATTGGAAGTGGCCAGAAGCTTGTTTGACCGGGTCGCTGTCATGGAGGCGGGCCAATTAGTGGAGCAATCGAGCACGTATGACCTGTTCGCAGCGCCCCAGTCCGATATGGGGCAACGGCTTGTCAACCGGTTCCTAGATACACAACTGCCGACAAGAGTCGCTGCACAGCTCGCACGCGCAGATGGTCAGTTATTAGCATTACGTTATCGTGGTAGTGATTCACTAACCCCGATTATTACTGAAATCGCCAAGGCAACGGATATTGATATTAACATTATTCAGGGACGAATCGAGTTTATTCAAGAACGGGCCATTGGGGTATTAGCCGTTTATTTGACGGGTACCACTCAGGCCGTTAAGCAAGCGATTGCGCTATTTCAACGACGCGTCGATTATGTGGAGGAGGTGCAAGTAAATGAATGAAACTTGGACTATATTACAGCAAAATCTTGGAACAGCATTGTGGGACACGGCTAAAATGGTCTTTATCTCAGGCTTTATCGGAATCGTCTTTGGTACTATTATTGGATTAGGACTGTATTACTATTCTAATCCGCTATTTGCCCCGCACCCGCTTATCAACAGTGTGGCCGGTTTTATTATTAACGCGATCCGCTCGCTGCCATTTTTGATTTTAATGGTTGTCTTGATTCCGTTCGCCAAATTAGTGGCTGGTGATCCCTATACACCACTTGGTGGCGCAGTATCATTGTCGGTAGCCGCTATTCCATTCTTTGCCCGGCTAGCCGAAGGGGCCTTTGCCGAAATCGATGCGGGCGTTGTTGAAGCAGCACGCTCAACTGGTGCGAGCTTCTGGCTGACTTTTCAGGAAGTCCTATTTCCCGAAGCATTGCCGGCACTCATCCGTGGCGTTGTTTTGACCTTGATCAGTTTGCTAGGCTATTCGGCCATGGTCGGAACGATTGGTGCTGGTGGAATTGGGGACTTAGCGATTCAATACGGCTATAACCGTTATAATACCGGTGTATTAGTCAGTGTGATTGTCATTTTAATTGTGATTGTGCAAATTGTTCAGTGGTGCGGTGATCGACTTGCGGATCATTACACGCGTTCATAGTCAGGAAAGGAAGCATAAACATGAAGTATACGGTATTGGGTGCGGGAGCCATGGGATTACGTTATGGTGTTTTATTACAAGCAGCTGGCTATCAAGTTGATTTTGTCGATACACTTGGGATCAGCAGGTCCAAACAATTCAACAGCAGGGTGGTGTCTATGTTGCTCGTGATGGTCAAAACCGCCACTTGGTTCCGATTCGAATCAGCACTCCTGAGAATTACCATGGTCAACCGGATGTTCTGATTATTTTCACCAAACAAATGGGGTTGGCAGAGATTTTGTCACGATCAGCACACTTCTTCAATGACCAGCAATACGTGGTTACCGCTATGAATGGTATGGGCCACATTGAAAAAATCAATCAATACTTCAAGCCTGAGAAGGTGTTGGGCGGGACGGCCTTGATTGGGACGGTCTTAAAGCAAGCTGGTGATGTCGACTTTATCGGGGCGGCAAACGCTGGTTCAATGAATATTGCAAATCAAACGGAACAACCTGACGAAATGACCCATCAAATCGTTGCCGAATTTACTAAAGCACACCTGAATCCGACTTTGACGACGAACTTTTTAGGTACCTTATTGGCAAAGGTGATTTTTAATTCCGTTATCAACACGTTGTGCACGATGTTCCAGATTCAAATGGGCGAGTTTATTCAGTCGCCAGTAGCTCAAAAGTTAGGCCGGCAACTGATTGGTGAAGCGTTTGACGTTTGTGAACGGGCCGGGATCACGTTAATGAATACTCGAGAAGAAGAGTGGCAGACGATTGAATACGTTAGTCGAGAGACGAATCCGTTGCACTTTCCGTCAATGTATCAAGATATAACAAAACACCGACCCACTGAAGTTGATTATATCAATGGTTATCTCTATGATTTAGGGGTGCAATACCACTATGAAGCTAAGACCCATGATTTTTATTTTTTGCGGAATCTCGTTCACTTAGCCGAATTTGCTGGGACGTTTGATATTACCAGCCTGAAACCATTGACAGAAGGGAAGCACTAATTTTGAAATTTGAAGAGTCCAAAATTTTGCAGCAATTACCAAAACAGTTTTTTGCGAATCTGGTCAAAAAGGTCAATGCCAAAGCGGCGGCCGGTGCGGATGTGATTAATTTAGGTCAAGGCAATCCTGACCAACCCACCCCTGAGTTTGTTGTTAAAGCAATGCAGACTGCAACTGCCAATCCCGCGGATCACAAGTATTCGTTGTTTCGAGGTTTGCCGCGATTCAAACAAGCCGCGGCTGATTTTTACGAACGCGAGTACGGTGTGAAATTAGACCCGGAGACTGAGATTGCCGTTTTGGGTGGCAGTAAGATTGGGTTGGTCGAGTTACCCTTTGCCTTACTAAATCCGGGCGATACAATGATCTTACCTGACCCCGGTTACCCAGACTATTTATCTGGTATTACGTTGGCACAGGTGAAGTTGGCTTTGCTACGGTTAACAGCGGCCAATCATTTCTTACCGGATTATCAGCAGGTTGATCCACAAGTGGCTGCGGCGGCCAAGCTGTTGTACCTGAATTACCCGAATAATCCCACTGGTGCTGTCGCAACGTCGCAGTTTTTTCAAGACACGGTGGATTTTGCAAATGAACATCAGATTGGTATCGTTCATGACTTTGCTTATGGTGCAATTGGGTTCGATGGTCAGCGACCGGTAAGCTTCCTACAGACACCGGGGGCTAAAGACGTAGGAATTGAGATGTACACGCTATCTAAGTCCTTTAACATGGCAGGCTGGCGCGTCGGTTTTGCCGCTGGTAATGCTGACATGATTGAAGCCTTAAATTTGATTCAGGATCATCTGTTTGTCAGCGTCTTTCCAGCCATTCAGGATGCAGCGATTGCAGCCTTGAACAGTGACCAACAGACGGTCCACGAACTGGTTGGGCTGTATGAACGACGCCGTAATCAGTTCTTTACGGCAGCCCGCAAGATTGGGTGGGAACCCTACCCATCAGGGGGCTCATTTTACGCTTGGATGCCAGTCCCTAAAGGGTATACCAGTGAAGCATTTGCCGATTTATTGCTGGATAAAGCGGCGGTTGCGGTTGCGCCAGGTAACGGTTTTGGCGCGGGTGGCGAAGGCTATGTGCGTGTTGGACTCTTGATTGATGAACCCCGCTTCACGGAAGCTTGTCAGCGAATTGCAAAACTGCACTTATTCGATCGTTAGGATGGCCTCTTAGCATTAATGATGACAGCCAATCACTTACTTAGCATAATTCATGCAACGGGGGCGCAACTCGTTCTTGATTACTCGGAAATATTGAGCTGTAATAACGGTATCAAAATAACGCAACTGGCGTGTGAATGCCAGTTGCGTTATTTTGATTCGAGGTATTGAAATTATTATAAATTACCGGTGCTCTTTAACCGCTTCTCTAACAGGTACGCGTCTATATACCCAAAGGATAATTCAACGACCTGATCGAGTTCGATCATCGTGCCAACATGATTAATTTGATTATCATCATCCACGTTATAGAAGATGAAGTGCCCGTTCATTAACGTTCCCGGATAGCCAGTCATTGCTGGCAACATGGGGTTTTCTGTCGTGATGTGAACGAGGTTATTGAAAGTTGCGGCTTGTCGCAAAATTGAATCAAAAAGATCAGTTGTGGCGTCAAATAACCGTTCGTCGTTTAAGACGGGTTGAACATTTAACTCATACTGGCGATTTAATTCAATAAAGCCACGCATCGTCTGTAAATAGTCGGACTGGGTTGTCACCGATTCAATTAGTGAACGGCGGCAAAGGGTGTAGCCCCCAAATTGGCCCGTCATATCAATCAGATTGAGCAGGACACTGTCAGCGTTCAATGCGTTAATGAAGCCAACAAAGAACATGTCAGACCCGTCCGCTGACCGAATTGCAATCAGTTGGTGCTCATTTAAGGCGTTGTTTAAAGTCTGATCAACGTCGTCAAACTCGCTGACTTTGACGGTCGTTTGATGCGTATGGATGGTCTTGACAAAGGCACTTTCCAATAAGAGCTCGTTGCCGCAAAACTCCAAAATCTGAATAGCAGCCAATGGAATTTCCTGTTGCACATTGTTTTTAAAGTTGAATTTGTCAAAAGTTTTAAAGGTAATCGTTTGATCAGTGACTTGTTGGATCTGACCTTCTAAATAGTTTTCGTTGTCTTCTAGGACTAGTAGCACAACTTGATGATCAGTTTGGGATTGGGTGACTAACTGTGTTAGGACTGGCCGTTGATCGTCTAAAGCTACGGTTGGCTGTGGTACACTGTTTAAACCTTCAGTAGTTGCATTTTCAAGGCGAAAGGCCATGTTATCAAGGTCTTCACTCATCATTTCAACTTCATCAATGACGTCGTAGCGCATGAAGACGGCGCCGTCCTGGAGCCCAGCATCATCGTAAGTATTCACGATAACGCCATCAGGTGCCAGACGGTCGATGTAGCCGGTGTAAACCACTTCGCTATTGGCTTGATATAGGTTGATGAGGTGAACCTGTTGTGCGGCTAATTGTAAACTCTCAATAATTGAACTCATCGTGTCTAACCCCCTTAGTTAATGTTCCCTCATCATAGCACTTTTTGAGGTGAAGACGCCATTATAAGTCATTATTCAGCTGGTTTGGTAAGTGTGTTATGACTAGGTAAGTAAACAGATGCTCACGTGCTATTCAGGTCGATCGTGTCATTAGAAAGGCCTTGTTCTGCAAATTTAAAACCGTTTTCGCTTGCACCCGGACGCGGTCACCGGCATTGAGTGCGGCTGTTTGGTATGTGTGCAACACAACACGGTGCTGGTCATTGCTACGTAAAAAATAGTTTTCCGATGATGCGTTCACAGTTAGTGATCTTAAAGTGCAATTCGATATTCAAATGATGATTGCCAAAATAAACGCATACGTTTTTTTAAAACACAACATATGTAAGAGCTTTCTTTGCTTGCAAAATAGGAGTATCGGTCAATAAGTATCCATTGATAATAGGTAAATATTTAATAAAAAATGTTATTTTCGGTGCTATTAACGAGGTTTATCGTTATAATGTAGTCTGCGGTTTATCTTGACCGTAAATCTGTCATGACCTTTCAAGAGGCGCTTGATCGTGTTGCGACATACATTTAAGGAGTGCACTATGTTTACGATGTTTAAGACGATTGGCGATCAGTTCGCCAATTTCAAGATTATTCGGCGAATGGCGAAGTATGATGATCGGGCTACATACCAAAGCCATTACCTTGGGTTAGCGTGGGAATTTCTAAACCCACTGATTCAAATCGGAATCTATTACTTAGTATTCGGGGTCGCGTTAAAACGTGGCAATCCGATGCCAGGAATCCCGTATTTACCATGGATGGTTGTCGGGATTGCACCATGGTTATACATGAACAAAACGACGCTGGACGCGTCTTCTAGCATTTATCGTCAGGTTGGGTTAGTTTCAAAGATGAAATTTCCAGTCAACGTATTACCGTCAATTAAAATTTATGGTAATCTATATAGTTTTTGGACGATGATTGCTTTTGGGATCTTCCTGATGTTCATTAATGGTATTTGGCCCTCAGTTTCTTGGATTCAATTTATCTACTACTTTGGTTGCATGATCGTATTAATGTATTCACTTGGGATTTTCAATGCCACGGTCAGTGTTTTGATTCGTGACTGGCATATCACGCTTCAATCCGTATTACGGATGCTGTTCTATATGAGTGGGGTGCTATTTAACTTTACAACGTCCAACTTCCCCGCAGTTTTTGTACGCCTACTAGAACTAAATCCGTTCTACTACGTGCTCAACGGAATGCGAGAATCGTTGCTTAATCGTGGTTGGATCTGGCAACAGCCTAATATTACGTTGACAATTGTCTTTTGGCTCTTCAATCTCGTTGTTATTCTGACTGGAACGTATCTCTATAACAAGTTCCGTTCGAACTTTGTGGATTTGATTTAGGAGGCGGAACTGATGGAAAATCAATATAAGGTTGAATTGCATAATGTCACTAAAGAATATGATTTATATCGTAGTAACAACGATAAGTTAAAACACTTTTTTAACATTGGTAATGTTGATGTCCCGCGGTTTTGGTCGCTAAAAGGGGTCAGCTTAAACGTTAAACCAGGTGAAGCGTTGGGGATTATCGGAATCAACGGTTCTGGTAAGTCAACGATTTCGAATATCATTTCGGGAATCATTCCTCAAACGACTGGGACAGTGGATGTGCACGGTGATACGTCCATTATTTCAATCGGAGCCGGCTTAAAGTGGAATTTAACCGGTGATGAAAACATTCGGTTGAAAGGACTCATGCAAGGGTTGAGTATTAAAGAGATCCAAGCGGTTCGTGATGATATTGTTGATTTCGCGGATATTGGTGATTTTATTGGTCAACCAGTTAAGGACTATTCGACCGGGATGCGGTCACGATTGGGATTTGCGATTGCGGTGCATATCAATCCCGACATCATGATTATTGATGAAGCACTCTCGGTTGGTGATGACACCTTCTATCAAAAATGTGTGGATAAGATTATGGAATTCAAGAAGCAAGGGAAGACCATTATCTTTGTCAGCCATAATTTACGGCAAGTGGAATTACTTTGTGACCGGGTCGCTTGGATGCACTTTGGGGATCTTTTAGAAGTCGGCGAGACCAAGGAAACTGTTGATCATTACCGGAAATTTTCTAAGGATTTCAAAGCGCAAACGGCGGCTTATCGTAAGAAGTATCAGGTCGGTAAGAAGAAGGAACAAGCGGACTTTGACATTGTCGCTTATGAACGACAATTAGTCGAAGAAAAGGCTAAGGATAGCGATAAGAGTAAGCAGGCGGTTAGCCGTCAAGTTCATCGGACGCTATACAAGCAAATCTTGCCAGAAAAGATGACGATTGCTACCAAGCTCGTCATGTTAGTGGCAATTGTCCTGTTCGTCTTCTTTGCGTTAGTGAATGTTTCAGGTCACTCGGTTACTTCGGCGATTGAGAATCCGACAGTACTGTTACATCCAGTCAATCATTATATTAAAAGTCAGTCGGTCTTATTCAATAGTAAGTGACGGCGGCTGGTTAGTGGTTGCATTAAGTTAACATACTAATATCGATGGGTGATTGCGATGGCAATCACCCATTTTTTGCGTGAATTCAAGCCGGCTTTGGTTGGAATAAAGTACAATACAACGTCGCGCATTATTCGGACTGGGGGCCGCTGATGCTTTAATTCGAGGGGATAAGCTTGGGCTGACCGTACTACCAATTTGAAAGGAAAATGTCTAAACTTCAATTCACAATTTATGAGTTGGTTTCGGGTTAAATTAAGCTTGATTTTTTGTAATGCTTCAGCAATCTAGTTATATTCGTTATAAGCATTAGATTATTTTCCGCCTGGAATACCATTTGGTGGGTTATCTTAATACTAGAGCATAAAGGGGGTCATATCATGGATACGCCACTATTCTTAAATGTTGTCGCCTATGTGCTATTAATATTGGTATTACAATATATCAAATTCAAATTTCCAGACAGTACCTTTATCCGTTTCTTTCAAAAATACGGGTGGTGGTTAATTGGGCTATGTTTTGTCGCAATATTGGTGATTTTGGCCGGACCGCAATTTCAGAACCCCTTTAATGCGTTAGATGTACTGGCTATTGGGGTCATGTTAGTATTCGGGTACTTCTTTATTAAGGATAAAAAATCGAAACATAAGTGATGATTAAATGAGATAGCACCTCGAACGATGATGTCGTCCTGAGAGGTGCTATTTTTTTGCCTAAAAATCGATTTGAGAAGCACTGATGTTTAGCCGTTTTAATCTAGCATTAAACGTGAACTGGGTTATTCGGTAACGGAGGGGCATAATTAAAAAATCAGTTTGGAACCTTGCAATATATCTAAAAGATATATATACTTAACAGCGCGAAGGATTGGTGAATTTAATGTATGAATTGTTTATTTTAGGACAGTTGATGGATCATCCGATGACGGGCTACCAGTTGCGTAAAGCGCTGGTAAACGTAGTTGGTTCAGAATTAACCATTAGTTTTGGTGCGTTGTACCCGTTGCTAGATAAGTTAGCCGCGGCTGAAGAATTAACACTGGCGTTTAAGCGGACCACTAATAAACGGCCACAAAAGTTAGCCACGATAACAGCGGCTGGTCGCACGCAATTTTGGCAGTTAGTTATGACGCCAGTCGCGCTCAATAAGCAAACGCAGTTAACGTTTCAAATAAAGCTGAATTTTTTACATTTATTAAGTTGTGATCAGCAGCAAGTAATCTTGTTGGATTTTCAGCAATTTGCACAGGGACAGGTCGCACGCTTAACGGCGCAGCACAAACGGGTGATGACGAATACCCACATGCTTGCCGCTGATATTCAAGATGCGTTGATGGTCAATGAGTTACAACGGGTACGAGCCCAAGCACAATTAGACTGGCTTGACCGCCAGTTGCGCAATGGAGGGGAAGTTAAGGGATGAAAACAATGTCGTTTGCGACTGATCCACAAATTCAAAAGCATCGCTGGTGGATATTGGTTGCGGTATGTTTATTTACGTTCATGTCAACGTTAGATGGGAGTATTGTGAACATTGCCTTGCCAGTAATGAGTAAGGATTTAGCGATTCCAATGAATCAGGCAGAATGGGTCGTCTCAATTTATTTGATTGTGATTTGTGCGTTATTGTTATTATTTGGTAAATTAGGTGATATTTACGGTAAGATTCGGGTGTTTAAAATCGGGTCCTTACTATTCATTATTGGCTCGTTATTGTCAGGATTCAGTGTGGGGTTGCCATTTCTACTCATTGCACGCAGTATTCAAGCAGTCGGAGCGGCAATGACGATGAGTACGAACAACGGGATTATTACCGAAGTTTTCCCGTTTAAGGAACGGGGCCGGGCGCTAGGTATGATTGGCTCATTCGTTGCATTGGGGAGTATTGCTGGCCCCGGTATCGGTGGTTTGATCCTAGCTCATTTGAGCTGGGGCTATATTTTCTGGATCAATGTTCCGGTGGGAATCTTGGCGATGATTTTAGGCGCAATGATTTTGCCAAAAGACGTCACGACGACGCAACAACCATTGGATAAGACCGGGGCGGGGTTATTTGCCGTACTCATGGTTGCACTATTTGCAGGTGTGTTTATCGGGCAACAGATTGGGTTCTTGCAGCCGGTTATCTTAGCCTTGTTTGCAGTGGCAATTGTGACGCTGATTATTTTTGTTCGCGTCGAGTTACGTCATGAAAATCCGCTGCTAGCGCTACAATTATTTAAGAATGCCCGTTTTAGCATTAGTATCTTATGTGCGTTATTAATTTTTATTGCGAACTTTTTCTTTAACGTGATTGCCCCGTTTTATTTAGAAAATGCTCGGGGGCTAGCGGCAAACTATGCGGGCTACGCCTTGATGGTATTCCCAATCGTACAAGTGGTGGTCGCCCCGATTGCTGGGACGATTTCTGACAAGATCGGACCAGAATTGTTAACGTTCGTGGGATTGGTCCTGATTTCAATCAGTCAAGTGGGTTACATGGTTGTGGGGCTAGCAACGCCACTTTGGTTCTTCTTATTATTCGTCGGATTAGTTGGATTTGGCAATGGTATCTTCATGGCACCCAATAATTCGATCGTGATGAGTTCAGTGGCGGTCAAAGACTTGGGCGTTGCTGGCGGGATTAACGCGTTGGCACGTGAATTAGGCATGATTGTTGGAATTTCAGTTGCCACGACCGTACTATATTCGGCAATGAGTCAATCAGCGGGGTATAAGGTTACGTCATACCTGCCAGCTCACCCGGAGATCTTTATTGATGGTATGCACATTGCGTTCGTGGTCTCGTTAGGGATTTGTTTAGTTGCGACGGTCATTACTGGCGGGCGGTTACTAAAACATCGACGCACGGCACCTGCCAAGTAAACATTAGCAAATCAAAAAACGTGTTGCGAGAAATCTGAGATGATTTCTTGCGACACGTTTTTATATTCTTGCATCCTTGATGTTGGTGAAAGGGGGTCTGGTTAAATCAGGCTTGTTTTAAAGATCCAGGGCATAAGCTCACTGAAAAAAAACTCGGATTAGCGCCGGTATGACGCCAAACTCGTCGTTTAATTCCCTAGTTAGGCTAATCCTCAGTCTTCTCCCGTCTGATTTATGCCCGCTTGTGATACTGAGCATTGATAGAAATGTGCCATGCGACTGATTTCTCGAACGCACTGAAACCTGTGCATATTACGCCCATGATTCCGATTATCGGAATCGTTGTTGCTTATCTAGCAGTTGCGCTAACTGACCACGAAATTCATCGCTATGGTGTTGAATGTTCGTCAAGTCGTGACTCATTTGAACGGTGTAGTCAGCGACTTCGCCGTGTTCGCCTTGATCGAGTCCGAGTTCTTCCTCTTGTTCGTCAACGCGCATTCTGATGACTCGTTTCAATAGTACGATAATGACGATGCAAACGATGGTAGTAAAGCCAATGGTAAAGATCGTTGCTAATAGCTGTAATCCGAATAATTTAAAGCCGCCACCATAGAAAAGACCGTTTAGAGAAATTGTGTTATTAACGGCTTTGCTAGCGAATAGCCCAGTCATGATACTGCCGACCATGCCGGAAACACCGTGGCATCCAAAGGCATCGAGTGCATCATCGATACCTAAGCGTGGTTTGATGAACGTAATGAAGCCGTAACTAGTTAATGTGGCGATAAGGCCAATCCAAAAGGCACCAGAAATGGTGACGTAGCCACAAGCAGGTGTAATCGCAACGAGACCACAAAGGGTACCGGTGCAGACACCGACTAGGGTTGGTTTGCCTTTGGTTAGCATATCAACGACCATCCACGTCATCATGGAAGTGGCGGTGGCAACGGTCGTGGTTAAGAAGGCTTGGATGGCGATGTCGTTCATGGCAAGCGCCGAACCGGCATTGAAACCGTACCAGCCGATCCATAAAATAGCGGTCCCCAGCAATACCCATAAGATGTTATAGTGCTGGGTCATATCCTTGCCATACTTGTGGCGGGCACCTAAGAATGCTGATAAGACTAAAGCGGTGATACCGGCATTGATGTGGACGACGGTACCACCAGCGAAATCGATGACGCCAAGTTTAGCTAATAAACCGTTATCCCAAACCATATGAACCATTGGATAGTAGATGAGGAGTGACCAGAAGATGATGAAGGTTAATAAGAATTTAAAACGGATACGGCCGACCACCGCGCCAACAAATAGTGCTGGCGTGATAATGGCAAACATCATTTGAAAGATGAGATATAAACCGTTGGGAATCTTTGTCGCGGTAAGCGCGGTCAAGTCCACACCATGCAACCAAGTGGCTTTGAGATTACCGACAAAGCCACCTAAATCACCGGAAAAAGATAGTGAATAACCGAATGCGAGCCATAACAAGATTGCTAAGCCACAAATCATGAAGACGGATAACATGGTGTTAACGACATTCCGTTTGGAAACTAAGCCACCGTAGAAAAATGCTAATCCGGGCGTCATGAATAATACCAATATACTAGATAACACTAAAAACGTTGAATTTGCAGCGTTCATACTTCCAACCCCTATCCATACCATTTGATGTTAGAAATTATAACATTGATTATTGAGCGACGCACTCTTTTTTTGTGTTTAGGTTAAATATTAAACTTACAAACGGGCTTTGGTGTCATTATGGAACTGTTTATGTCAGATTTTGTGACGCGAAACTATTGAAAACATGAGTGGACTCCTTGTAAATTCTTAGCAAAAGCCGGTCAAGGTTGCTTATTGGCAGAAATGTAGGAAGTGACTTCCAAGAGTGGTCGCGATTAGTTCGGTAATGAAAATAATTAGGCAATGGGGGGCAAGTGATTAATTATCTTAAACTAATTAGGGGAATTGGTAACTATAGTGCGTGCTATTGCTTAAGAAAATGATGATATGAAAGGTGAGGCGCTTTCAGCAATTGACCATTACTAACTAGAGCAGTAAGGTTATCACCACATAAATTAAAAGACGATGAGATTATTACATAACGTCTTAATAATTAAAACGGGGGTTTCAGCTTATGCGAAAATATGCGATTATTGGGGTCGGCCACGTTGGGGCGACCATTGCTTATACATTAGTTTGTAAAGGAATTTCGGATGAATTAGTCTTGATTGATACTAATGCGGCTAAAGCTCGCGCAGAGCAATTAGATTTACAAGACGCTCAAGCCCGTTTAGATAGTCGAACGATTATTAAAATCAATGACTATCATGAATTAGACGACACGGATATTTTATTTGTTACTAGCGGCAACATTCACGCGTTAGACCATGCTTCCGGTAACCGATGGGCTGAATTTGAATATACGAAGCAAATCGTTCAAGATATCGCTCCGAAAGTTAAAGCAACCAAATTTAATGGCGTGGTCATCGATACAATGAATCCGTGCGACGCAATTACTCACTATTTCCAACGCGCAACGGGATTATCACGCCAACAGGTCTTTGGGACTGGGACTTTCTTGGATACGGCGCGCATGCAAAAGGTTGTCGCAGAAGCCTTCGACTGTGATCCAAAAAACATTAGCGGGTATGTTTACGGTGAACACGGCGAATCACAATTCAGCGCGTGGTCAACGGTTCAGGTTAATGGTATTCCAATTACATCCTTGGTTGATAAGTATCATTTGGACTTAGATGCACTTGAGGCAGCTGCACGCCATGGTGGCTGGGCGGTTCATTCTGGTAAGGGTTATACCAGTTTTGCCATTGCCACTTGCGCGGTTAAATTAAGTGAAGCAGTCTTTGCAAATGCTCGCTTAGCATGCCCGGTCTCTGCGTATAGTGAGACCTTTGGGACGTATGTTGGTCAGCCAGCAATCATTGGCAAAGATGGGGTCGAGAGTGTGACGACGCTTGCTCTGACTGCTGATGAACAAGCTAAGTTCCGTAATTCAGCGGACACAATTATCGAGAAATTCCACGCCTTTGATGACGTCTTAAGCGATCAATCAGTAAAAAAACGTCAACAAGCCTAAAAAGTGACGGTTGTTAATTGTCTTGTTTGGCAAACTTCTACCAAAATGTTAAAATTTTACTAAGCAGAACGTTGACTGCATTAACTATATGGTGGGATGAATATGCGCCGACAATTAACAAACCGGCAACGGTGGTTCGTGATTGTAATCGCGACGATTCTGGGAGTAGGCTGTGCCTTGCTTGGTCAATGGGGCCAGTTCTTCGGAGTCATCGCAGCAACGTTTGCGCTAATGTTGTTAACCAGTGGCTGTTTGACTTTTTGTCATCGCCGCGGGTGGCAACCTGGAAGCGGCATGTTGCTAGCATTAGTCACGGCTACAGGGTATGTACTAGTTATTTTAGGAAGCTATGGTTATTTACTGCACAGCTAAGCGCAGCACTTTGATACGAGGAATCGACCGTATCAAAGTGCTTTTTGTCTGCAATCATTTTTAGCGTGCTAATTAAGTTATGTTTCAACAATGATTACGGCCATCGGTGCTCATAAAAAAGGTCGCGACTCATCATCGCGGCCTTCCTGGGTGCGGTATTGATTGTAAACATCAAAGTGGGGTCACCGCACCCAAGGTATTAATGGCAGACCTAGTTGGATAGCTTTACCTAAAGCCTGCCAACAGGTAAGCGGTAACGCAGACGCACCGCCGCGCTATCGGCTGCACTAATACCGTTATAGCGATTATCAGCTAACATGACACTGTGGTGATCACGGCTGTGTTCCAAACCAATAGTATGTCCTAACTCGTGTTCAGCCACGTGGACTTGATCCGTATAAGAATAGTGGTAGCGTACAAAATTACGTGTTAACAAGTACACTTGCGCTTTTGTGTAATAACCATTGGTATAACCGGTCGAAAAAGTAATACCAGCTAAGCGATAATACTGCCCACTGGTGGCATTACTGGTCCCCAAAGTAATTTGATGATGAGCAGTGGTTCCCGGCACGAATTTAAAGTGACCAGTCGCATTCCAGGCTTGGATGGCCGCTTGATAGACGTGCCGCTCGTATGATGATGCTTGAATGACGTAGGTCACTTGAGCGTGTGGCCAACGACTCCGTGAATATGGTGTCGCAATCGATTTTGCGTTGGCAATTGGTGTCAGCCCAAGACCAAAAATCACGGTTAATGTGGTTAAACCTAACTTAGCACTGTACTTATTCTTCATTGTTGTAACCCTCTTTCCCCCAAAAACGAAGGTCGCCATCAATAATTGTATTTTAAAACGTTATTGAGATAGGAGCCCCATCCTAGACTCAAATTTGACCTAGAATCGCATGGTTTGATCGCGATTAAAGTTAGTTAAATAGGTTATCGCGTGCTATGATGAGAATATCTTATGATGATGGAAGGAAATTGATATGACGATTAAACAGGCAATTGTTCAACAAGCCTTGACGTTAATAAAACCGCAAATGGTTGTTGGTTTTGGGGGTGGCTCGACGGTTGGTGAACTGGTCAAGGAGGCAGCCAATCATGTGAATGATATTACGGTCGTCACCCCATCACCGACGACCCGCCAACTTGCGACCGTTCTCGGGTATACCGTTGTAGATACTGCATATTGTGACCGCATCGATATTGCTTTTGACGGCTGCGATCAGTTAGATCATCACGGTAACGCGCTCAAAAGTGGCGGTGGAATCCATGCTAATGAGAAGATTATTGCCAGCTTGGCGGATGAATATTGGCTGTTAACGATGCAGGACCGGTTAGTCGATCAATTTGATATCAAGACGCCACTAGTCTTAGAAGTACTGCCAGCGGCCTTATCGTTAGTCATGCGGACGGTGAGTGATCTTGGTGGTCAGGCAACCATTCGAACTGCTAATAATCGGGATGGCTTCACGTTAACCGATAGCGGCAATTTATTGATCGATTGTCATTTTCCAACGTATGCCAAACTTACGGACCTGAATGTTGAATTAGCAACTTTGGCTGGCGTTGTTGAAACGAGCTATTTTGATCATTTGGTGACGAATGCTTGGTTGGGTGATGCGACCACGAATACAGTCAAAGCGCTATTTTAAGTGTCATCAGGGACGACCTTAGTAACCAGTAAACGAATGCTGAAATTCGTTTGACACTTTTTTAAAATAATTCTAAACTGAAGGTGACGTATAAAAGCGCCACCATTCTTTGAATCTAAGTTATTTTAAATATCTAAGGGGATGTCAACATGGCAAAAAAAGTCTATACTGATTATTTTTTTGATGAACCTGCTTACAACACACATGACGGTGGCTATATTCCACTAGTTACACCGAAAGTCGAGCCACAACCGTTAGCGATTCCGCCGTTATTGAAGCCGGACCGCCAGACGGATACGGATGATTACTATACCGTCACGGCGCAAGAAAGCGAAACTCAGTTTTTACCTGGTAAGAAGACTAAAACGTGGGGCTATAATGCGGGCTTCCTAGGCCAAACTATCGTCTTTCGTAATGGTAAGCAGACCCATATTGACTTGGAAAATAAACTCCCAGAATTGACGACTTTCCATTGGCACGGCTTGAATGTCCCAGGGCCCATTACCGATGGTGGCTGCCACGCACCGGTCTATCCCGGTGAAACGAATCACATTGACTTTAAAGTACATCAACCAGCTGCGACTACGTGGTTACATGCTCATCCGTGCCCATCGACTGCGACGCAGGTCTGGAAAGGCCTAGCAACGATGGTGATTATTAAGGATGACGTTGAAGATCAGTTACCGTTACCACGTAATTATGGTGTGGATGATATTCCGTTGGTATTACAAGACCGTGAATTTCACGATGATAACCAATTTGATTACCGGGCGGACTATGATCCAGATGGTGTTCAAGGGCATACGGCGTTAGTTAACGGGACGGTCAACCCATATTTTGATGTGACGACGCAGCGGGTGCGGCTACGAATCTTGGATGGGTCGAACCGGCGCGAATGGCGTCTGCACTTCAATGACGATTTGGAATTTGCACAAGTCGCTTCCGATGGTGGCATTTTGCCGGCACCGGTTTATATGACTAAAGTGATGATGACCTGTGCGGAACGGGACGAAATTGTCGTTGATTTCGGTCAGTATCAGCCGGGCGATGAAGTCACGCTGATGACGGATGATACGCCGCTATGTCGTTTCCGAATCAAGTCGTTCGTACCGGATGACACCAAACTACCAGAACATTTAGTTGATATTCCTGATGAAACCCCAACACCTGACTTACCTGTTCGCACAATCACGATGGATGGGATGGATGATGAAGTCGCGCTGGATGGTAAGAAATTCGATATGAGTCGCATCGACGCTCGGCAGAAAGTTGGGGATGTCGCCATTTGGGAAATCCGCAACACCAACAGTACTGAAAACGGCATGGTTCATCCATTCCACGTTCATGGGACTCAGTTTAGAGTTTTGGCACGGAATGATGGTCCAGTTTATCCTAATGAACATGGGCTGAAGGATACGGTCGGTGTCAACCCTGGTGAAACGGTGCGGATCAAGGTCAAATTTGAGCTGACAGGAGTTTACATGTATCACTGCCATATCATCGAACATGAAGATGGTGGTATGATGGCCCAAATTGAATCATATGATCCCCAACACCCACAAACTTATCATTTAATGGATATGGACACCTTACGGAATGCTTTTGCGAAGGAACAAGGCATCAAGCCCGAAGATGTTGGGATGCCCGGTATGTAAGTGTAGATTAAGCTAATTTAGTGATGAGATGTGAATAAAGCCCGGTTGCAACTAGCAAGTTATCTGCTTGGTCGTAGCCGGGCTTTATCATTTAAAAGCACCTCGGGGTCAAAACGGTGGCGGTTTTGACCCCGGATTTACCATGTTTTAATCATGATTTGTGACGAATTAGCTCGTATAAAGACAAGTAAGTCTGTATTTCTACAGTTTAGGCGCAGTAACTGGTACAATTCAAGTAAGGACCGAAAAAAGGAGGGGATTAGGATGCACGTTGCAGCAATGATTATGGCGATCTTGGTTGCCGTTGAACATTTATTTATTTTGTGGCTGGAAATGTTTAATGCGGATAGTGAAATGGCCGCAAAAGCGTTTGGAATTCCACGGCAAACGCTACAGTCGCCGTCAGTGCAATTATTGTTTAAAAATCAAGGGTTATATAACGGTTTCTTGGCCGTCGGTATTTTATACAGCTTGTTTGTGATTCCGGCCGTCGCGAGCGTCGGGGCAACCCTGTTTTTCTTAGCCTGTGTGATGGTTGCCGCGGTTTATGGTAGTATTACTGTCAGTCGCGCGATCGTCGTGATTCAGGGGCTACCGGCATTAATTGCGTTTATTCTGATGTATTTTGCTTAGCCGGTTCTTTGAAGTAATGCAATTATATTAGTGTTAATAAAAAACGTTGCTACGTGATTCTGTAGCAACGTTTTTGGTTGTCTAAGCTATCCATATTATATGGCAGATTGGATTACACTTTGCCAATGACCGTCGTTTTAGCAGTTGCTAGCACGTGACCGGCAATGGCATCATGAAATTCGTTGAGCCAGTATCCAGGTTGGAGGTCTAACTCAGTATCAAGTGCAAATAGTTTAAATGAATAACGATGATCCTTGTCAGGCGGATACGGGCCGACGTAGTGTTGGCTAACTTTCGGATCAGTCTCGTGAACATAGGCGCCCGCTGTGGAATTATTACCTTGGACCATCGGAATAGCACCGGTCTGACTGGCATTTTCAGGGATGTGGGTCGTGGTTGCCGGTAAATTGGCGGCAATCCAATGAATCCAGGTGAAGCCACCTACCGGAATTGCATCGTGGTCAACGAAAGTGAACGCCAGTGAATGGGTGCCAGCTGGCACATCACTAATGTCAACGGGAAACGAGATGATGGGGTGGCCCTTATACGTTTGGGCAACGGCCGCTTGTTTGGAATAGGTGGCTGCAAGGGTGCCATTGATGGTCGGAATTGATAGTTGCATTGCAAATCCCTCCTCGTGTAATTAGTCTTATTATAACGCTAATAGTCGCTGGCGTAGTGCTGGGTCAACCGCATAAATATAAAGCCCATAACGACCACGTTTCATCAAGACGTTGATTGAGTTAAAGATAATCTGCTGTTTAAGGGGACGCAGATCGCCTAAGTCTGTCCGGTTTTTGAACGCTTCTTCATCTTCATAGCGTTCAGGGCGAACGACAATCCGATCATGGTCTTCATCATAGCCCACAGAAGGGCCAAGAATGACCCCCGCATAATTCAAATCAAACCCTTGAATGGTATAAATAGAACCAACTTCATTCAGTGTCTCAGGTCGTAAGGCCCAAGGATCATCAGTTAAGTTGACTTTATCCCACGGAAGCTTCAATTGTCCGGCCGTCACGTACCAAGTGCCATGATTAACGACGTACGGGAAGTCAGCGGTTGCCACCATCCGAGCGAGTCCATACTGCTGGTCGCGTTGTTTGATCAGGTCGTATAAGGGTTGCCCGTCATCAAAAAAGCGTAGATCAAAGTTATCGCTAACGGGTTTTGGTTGTAATTGCCCGCGGGTAAAACCATCGATCCAGTCGACAACATCGGTGCCGCCAGTGACCCGAAATTGCTCGTCTAAGTTGTAGCTCGCGTGCGGGTACTGGTCTAAAAATGGCTTGAGATCGTTGCTGTGCCAGTAGCTCTTTAACTTCAAGACTTGACGGGTGTCGAAGACGAGGACAACGACGCGACTATGATTGATCAGTTCCGTTAACTGGTTGTGACCTGTAAAGCGGTTATAGCGGTCTGGTTGCGTGAGTAATAGGTGCGCTTCGTCGATAAAAACAACGTCTGCTTGCCGGTGGTCTTTTGCCAACCGGTTGATCAACGGAGTGGGCTTTTGGAAGTCTTTTTTGCGCAAGACAGGATCTTCACCAGCTAAGCGCTTATAAATTTTGAGCATTTCATTGTGATTGACGACGAGATAGTTGTCAGTGGCCTGCAAATCGTTTGGTGTCAAGCTACGATTGAGGGCTTGTAGCCGAGCAAACGCGGCGGCTAATACGGCACTCTTGCCAGTTCCTGCATCACCATGAATAACAAAGAGGCTGGGCTGTTTTTGCTGGCGATGGGTACGGATAAAAGTTAATAGTTGGTGCTCTAATGATTGTTGTGCCGGTGACAACGCAGCTTGATCATTTAGCTTGAACGTTGCGGCACTGATTGTAGATGACATATTTTTTCACTCCCAAACACATTATACCTGCATATTGGGGCTAATTGAAATGAGAGTCATTACAGTTGGTGGTAGAATAGAATTATGACAAAGTGTGGGAGGAAGTAACATGAAACTTGATTTTTCGGTGGCGGTGCATAGTATCCTGTACCTTGATGCACACCGTGATAGTAAGGTCGCTAGTCGGGAACTCGCGCAGTCACTGCATCTTAACCCGGTGATGATTCGCAATATTTTATCAGTTCTACATAAGCATGGATATTTAACGGGGACGGTTGGTAAAAATGGGGGCTACCAATTAGACTTGGCGTTGGCCGATATGAACCTCGGCGATCTATATGATTTGACCATCCCCCCAACAATTAGCTATGCGCGCTTCATTACGGGACCATCCAAAACGGATGAACAGGCTGATCAATCCCCAATTGCGGCCAATATTAGTGAAACGTTGACGGATTTATTTACAGTAGCTGACCGTCAATATCGGGCTTACTATCATCAGTTTACAATGGCTGATTTACAAGCCGACCTGAACCACCACGGCACGTTTTTACGACACGAACAAGATTCATAATCTTAAGTAAAAAGCGTCACTTGATTGAAAAATAAGGCGATTTTCGTTAATAACCTTAATTTGAAACGGGTTTGCCATTCAGGATTGTCAGGGCTAATTATCGGTGCTATCTTAGATGTCATTATGAAAGTGGCATTGAGATTGAAAGGGGCCTTGGCAATGACAGCACGGTTAGTGTTAATTCATGAAGTTGGTCGTTATCGAGAATTATCGGAACAACGGTACTGGTTAGAATCCGCCGATTTTTGGGGTGTCGATGGGCGTGGCGCGACGGTCAATGAGGCCGTCGGTAACTTTTTGACCAACCTCGTGCAATATTGCCGCGACTATTACCAACGCGGCTTGTGGCAACTTGATGATCGGTTGTTACAGCTAGACCACGTTGATACAGTGTTAGCGTACGCGCAGGCAGGTAAGTCACCAGCACCATTATTTTTGTTTAAATTAGTTCCGGCGGATCATGAGTTGGCGTCTGCTTAAACGAAATATTGACGAATTCTTAAAGAAGCGTTCATACTTCCACCACACTCCTGCGCTAAACTATGCGTTATAATCAAAGCGTAAATTAATTGGAGGGTGTTGTATGGAATTAGATAAGATTTATCAGTTAATGGACAAGTTTGAACAAAGCAGTTTAACTAGTTTTGAGTATCGGGACCAAGATTTTGAAATTCAAATGGGTAAGAAGGGACACGGCAAGACGACGGTGACCCCGCAGCCGGCGCCACTTCCCAATCAGCCGGTGATTGACCCAACGCCGGTCACACCGACACCGGTCTCAACAGTTAGTACCCCAGTTGTTGCGGAGGCGGAACCAACCCCAGTGGCGACCAGTACGGCTAGCAATCCGACGAGCGTTGTAACACCTGATCCTGAACCAGAACCAGCGCCGATTGATCCTAAGGAATGCGTGACGGCACCGGTCGTAGGAATCTATTACCCAGCGCATTCTTCAGAAGAAGCGCCATACGTTAAGTTAGGCGACCACGTTAGCGTTGGTCAACAAGTCGGCCTCATTCAAGCGATGCAGATGATGCGGCCAGTGGTTGCTAAGCAAGCGGGGACGGTCAAAGCCTTCCTAGTGAAGAATGGTGAAGAAGTCAACTTCGGTCAACCATTGATTCAATTAGTCCCAGATACGCCGGATGACATTTAATCAGGTACGGTCAGTGGTTGCTGAGCGTATTAAGCACTTTGAGTAGCACTACGTTTTGATAAAAGCGTGACGCAAACTAAAAATGAACCACTTCAAGCGCACATGATAATTATGCAAGCTGAAGTGGTTCATTTTTTAGCTTAATTAATGACGATTGGTAGTGGTTTATTTAGGTTGGTCAATGGCTGCCACGGTTTCTAGGAACCACTTGTTGAAAGCAGCCGCATCAATATCGACACAAACGGTCGCGTTGGTTTTGCCGTCATGGTAAGCACCACGAATATCGCCAACGGTCTCGCCATTAGCGGGGCCCTCCGTCTGGACATCAATCCACATCTTTTCAGTCGTGAAGGCTTCTGGATGTAGTAAGTAGAAGAGCGTATTGACATCATGCATCGCAACGCCAGTCTGGTTGCGGTCGTTGTAATGACCAAAGAGGGCGTGGAGCATTTCGCCAGTTTTACCGAGGGTCGGTAACTGTTCAATCGATTCGCGCGTTAAAAGGGCCTTCATCGTCACGTCTAAGCCGACCATGGTAATTGGAACGCCGGATTGGTACATGATTTCAGCCGCGTGCGGGTCGGTAAAGACGTTGAACTCTGCGGCGCTGGTCATATTACCTTTGCCTAAGGCCCCACCCATCGCAACGATTTCTTTAATGTGTGGCATTACTTCGGGGTAGGTCTTAAATAAGAGCGCAATGTTGGTATAGGCTCCCGTTGGCACTAACGTAATCGGTTGTTCAGCAGCCATGATGTAGTCACGGAGCGCTTCAACGGCTGTTTCTGGTAATGGTTCCGCAAGGTCAGTCGGGAAGTCGTAACCCGGCATTCCTGAAACACCGTGAATTCGGACGGCATCTTCAAACGGTTTGATCAGCGGTTGGGCAGCCCCACCCGCTACGGGAACGTCACTGTTAAAGAAGCGCGTTAGTTTGAGCGCATTCAGCGTCGTTTTGTCGACCGTCACATTGCCGGCGACCGTTGTAATTAATTGTAAGTCCAAGTCAGGATGATTTAACGCAAAGGTAATTGCGGCGGCATCATCAATACCAGGGTCAGTGTCCATGATAATCTTTGTTGACATGTTCATTCCTCCAATTAAATTGACGTGCTTGAAATTAGTTCTATTTTAGCATACTACGGGCAATGAATTCGATTGCAATTGTGAAGGGTTTGACGTAGCATGACAGTAAATACAGTTAACGATGGAGGAACGGATTATGAGTCAACCACGGGTCATCTTAATTACGGGCGCATCTTCGGGGATCGGTAAAGCAACTGCTTTGAAGTTACAAGCTCAGGGGAACATTGTGTACGGAGCCGCACGGCGGATTGAAAAAATGACGGATTTAGCAGCGGCTGGAGTGCACGTTTTAAAAGTCGACGTGACGGATGAAGCGACGTTAATCGCGGCTGTCAAGACGATTCAGGTCGAACAGGGGCGCATTGATGTCCTAATCAACAATGCGGGGTATGGCTCATACGGTTCCTTGGAAGACGTTCCGGTCGCAGAAGGCGAGTACCAATTCAAGGTCAATGTCTTTGGTGTGATGCGGTTGACACAATTAGTTTTACCGTTGATGCGGGCACAACATCGTGGTCGGATCATTAATGTTTCTTCAATTGGGGGTAAGATCTATCAGCCTTTAAGTGCTTGGTATATGGGGACCAAACACGCAATTGAAGGGATGAGCGATTCGTTACGGATGGAAGTCGCACCATTTGGTATAGATGTTGTCATCGTTGAACCTGGTGGAATCAAGACTGAATGGGCTGGAATTGCGGAAAAAAAGTTGTTGGCAGTTTCCGGTGAGACAGCCTATCATGAACAAGCCGTTAAGGTCGGTGCGATGCTGTCATTGTTCGATCAGTTTGCTTCCAATCCGGGAGTGATTGCTAAACTGATGGTTCGCGCTGTCAATGATGTGAAGCCTAAGACTCGCTATCACGCAGGTATGGGCGCGGGGGTCTCATTAACGGCTCGTCAGTGGTTGAGTGATCGTCAGTTTGACCGCATGATGAACTCAGCCGTCAATGGTGCGGCTAAGCTGTCAAAAGTCACGCGGCGTAAGGACCGGCGAACCGGGAGTCGGCATTATCGGCATGGAAAAATAGGATAGAATAATGTTGGTATTGACTCGTTATAGGTATTAAAACCTTATGGAAAGTTGAATAAAGTGAGTACGCCCGTATTTTTGACGAGTTATTAAATGGTTACTTCAAAAACTAATTTATAATTTTTGAAGTAGCCATTTTATGTTGTTTTAGTTTATTCGAATTATTAATTCGATGTGACTCTTGATGCTATGCTAAGTATGACTGCTATTACCGTTTAATTAGTAGCCATGTATCGTTGAAAGAGGATAGTGAAATTACTTTATTTGTAAATAATGAAGCTGTGTTATGATGAGGTGCCGTTTTATAGAGCTAACATGGACACTGAAAAAATTAACGGGTGTAAATTATAAATAGAAGTAAAAAAGTGCCGTGTTTTCATGGTAGCAGTAAAGTGCGGTTTGTTGATCTATAAGGTTTGATGATATTGAAAGGGGATAGATAGTGGTGATTGTAGGAGGTTTGGTAAGCATCTTAACTGTTGGAATCAGTTACTGTTGTTACCTCGTCAAACACGCAGGCGTTACTAATTTGTTGACAATCATACTGTCCCTCGGTTGTGTAATGGCAACGTTAGGGTTAACCATAATGATGCCTGATTTGCCGGAAAAAATTGGTGTTATTGGCGTCGTTATTTTGGCTGCAACGATGAATTATTTAATGTTCTGGCACGAAAAACGGACTGCTCGAGAAGATGATACTCAATTTGACTGGATTGATAGTGGCAACCAACACATGGGTTTTCAACATATTATTCAAAATCATGGTGAAGCATTTGCAGCCCAAGGAGTTTCACAAACTGCTATTCCTAAACTGGTTGCGAAAGCTGTTAATAGCTATTATCGATCTGGGGGGCACTCTGACAAGTGGCAACCATATCATCGTGTACTATTGACTATTCACTATCGGTATCGAAAGCATCTTTTAGCAGTGACGTTGTCGCGAGACCAGTACATTATTAGTGCTTATCCGGCGCCGTTGTTGGATAAATATCCACGGGTGAAGAAAATTCGAATTATGTTGGAATATGGTTGTTATCCGATTTGGTTGTATGATGAGAAGGGTAACCTAATTAGTAATGATTTGCCGCAAGTATTGCGAAAGGACGCAACGCTTAATAAAAAACTATTGGTGTTGCAAAAGCAATACGATAGTTTGTTTACTAATAATCAGCATGATTTTAGCTACAATGGTTTTGCAACTGCGGCAGATGAACAGCAGTTTTTACGTGCATTCATGGTTATTCACAAGGATTTGAAGCGGCGACTAGGGGGGAAGTACGCGGTCTTAAACAAAATTACGGGGAAAGTAGACAAGGTATTTCCAACAGCAACGACGGTAGCATCGTCGCAAGCTATACCGAGTGAGGCTGAATTAAACAGTGCTATCGTTAATAAACCTAAACCTGTAGTGGATAAAAAAGCAAAGACTCATGTGCGGACGTATCCAGGATTAAAAGCTGATCTGTTGAAGGTTTATCAGAATTTTGATATAGAAAATTTAGGCCCTACGTATGACGCTTTAGTCGATATAACTAAGCTTTATCGTAGAAGATTTACAAAATATACCGGTCAAGTTACGTTGAAAACAGTTCAACAATCTACTGCGAAAGATTATATTCTTGGTCATACGGACAAGAACTTATCTGAGATTGTTGCTAATAATAAAGATATGGTGGCGAAAAATATTGGTAATGCGGCAATGTGTCGGCAAGTAATGCAATTGATAGATATTATGAGTCGGTATACATTGGACGAACTATGTTTTAAATGTAATCTGGCTCGACTTCAATTGAGTACGACTAATGCCCATAAGCGATTATTGAAAACATGCCCTGATTGTGGTGCTGTCTTTGTAAATAATAAGTTAACCAATATTACGATAACTGGTTTACCTGCCAATAAATTACAAGTTAAGATGTATTTAAGGAAAACAGGCGTTGTATCGATGGCCGCAGCAACTGAGTCAATAGACACTACTATGCCAAAACGTAAAATAAGACTATTTATGGAATGGGGTTCTTCCTTTATTTGGGTATATAACGAGGATAATGAATTGATTAAAAATGGACTCCCGGATGAGCTATATCCTGATTCAGGACTAGTGGCGAAGGTAAACGTTTTAAATCGTCAGTATAGCGAGCTGTTTACCAATAATGGTTATGAATTTAGATATAATGGATTTAAAACGCATGAAGATGAGAATGCATTCGAACGTGACTTTAATGCGATTTATGAAGAAATCGCTGAAAGAACTAGAGGGAAGTATCGAGTTATCAATGAATATTATTTCACATCTAATACTGAAGATGTGCGGGACCTGTAGTTGTTGGTCAATCATTGTGGATGAATTCAATTGGAAATAAGCTATATGTAGAATTTGTTGCGAGATTGTAACAGTAGTTATGAAGAAATTAATTCAACTAAATAAGCCGACCGTCAAGTATACGATCGGCTTATTTATGTCCAAAATGACTGACAGGAAATGAGTTCGATTTTATAGCTTCGTCATCACCGCCGTTAGCGTAGTCGTTGCGGTGGTCATCGCGGGATCGTCCACGGGGTGGTAGGTGATGGTGAGGTTGGGAAATTCTTCGATAATGGGAATCAGCGTTTGCCATTGGGGTAGGTCTGGTTGGTCGGCTTCGGGAACGTCCCAGTTGTTTTGCTGCCAGCTTAAATAACGTTGTTCGCTAATAACCGCCGCCACTTGTTCAGTTGTGGTGTGAATATGAACGGGTAAATCATGACGTTTCAACGTGGCGAGTGCGGTGGTCAGAGCACTCAAGGCCAGTGAAGTTTCGGTATGTCCGTAGCCACCGTCGTTTAGTGCCTTTTGATGGTCAGCATATCGCAGAATGACGACCCAGGCAGCGGGGGTCGTTGCGGTGATGTTGGTCGATTGGTGGTTGGTACTTGCAAGGTAAAGATGAATCGTAGCCATTGTTGGGGCCTCCTTAGTTGTAATGATAATCCATTGAGTGGTTCATCTAATAGTTTCGTAAAAACTAGCCAGTTTCATTTTAAATTAATGAATAACTTTAACATGAAACTACAATAGTTACAAAATTTAGTGAATTGTCAGTGCGTATTACTATGATTTTTGGCGGATTATGCTACGATTAAATACATGGATAATTAAGAAGTTATTAAGCAATAAAGGTGAGCACTGGAGGTTAGCATGCAGACATTAATACAGACGTTTATAGATCGACGCGGGGATTTGCTGACTGCGCTATGGCAACACTTGGGGATTTCATTAGCATCATTAGTCATCGCAATGGTAATTGCGATTCCGTTGGCTATTTGGGTCGTTCGACGACCACGGTGGGCCGAGGGATTATTACAGCTCACGAGTGTCTTACAGACGATTCCGTCTTTGGCACTGTTAGGGTTATTGATTCCGTTAGTTGGGATTGGAACGGTGCCAGCAGTAATTGCGCTGGTGATCTATGCTTTACTGCCAATTTTTCAAAATACTTATTTGGGTATCTCAGAAATTGACGCCTCAATTGAAGAGGCCGCCGATGCCTTTGGGATGTCACGAATGCGTAAGTTGTTTAAAGTTGAACTACCCATTGCCCTACCACAGATCATTGCTGGGATTCGGACCGCGCTCGTCTTAATTATTGGGACGGCTACTTTGGCCGCTTTGATTGGTGCTGGGGGTCTCGGGACCTTTATCATGCTCGGTATTGACCGTAATGATACCTCGTTATTATTGATTGGGGCTATCTCATCAGCATTGTTAGCAATTCTGCTGAGTGCGCTCGTTCGGTGGTTTCAAACGGCTAAACCACGCCACGCCTTAATCGTCTTTGTCGGTATTTTAGCTTTACTAGGTGGTGGCGGGGCTTATAGTGTTTATGCCAATCGAGTTGAAACAATTACGATTGCAGGTAAACTCGGTTCCGAACCAGAAATCTTGATTAATATGTATAAGCAGCTGATTGAAGCTGAAGATGAGCATGTTCATGTGACGCTCAAGCCTAACTTTGGCAAGACCACGTTCTTATTCAGCGCGTTAAAGAATAATCAGGTTGATATTTATCCTGAATTTACTGGCTCGGTGCTGGAGACCTTAGTTAAGGGAAATAACCCAGCTGGTCAAACAGCTAATCAGACCTATCAGCTCGCCAAACAGCGCCTCGCTAAACAGGAACAAATGACTTACTTGAAGCCGATGCAGTATAACAATACGTACGCATTGGCAGTGACTAAGAAATTTCAACAAGAACATCATTTGAAGACAATCAGCGACTTAACGCAAGTTGAATCGATTCTGAAACCCGGAATGACCCTAGAGTTTATTGATCGTAATGATGGCTTAAAAGGAATCAAGAAGACTTATGGGTTAGACGTGACTGCCAAGTCGATGGAGCCGGCGCTACGCTATGAAGCCATCAGTAAGGGGAAAATCAACTTGGTAGATGCCTATGCGACGGATAGTGAATTACGGCAGTATCACTTGGCCTTATTGAAGGATAACAAGCACTTCTTCCCAACGTATCAAGGGGCACCGTTGATGAAGACGAACTTTGCCAACAAACATCCTAAGGTCGTTAAAGCGTTGAATAAGTTAGCAGGAAAGATTTCAGAAACTGATATGCAAGAAATGAACTATGAAGTCAATGTTAAGAAGCAGTCCGCTTCGACGGTTGCAAATCGCTATCTTGTGAAGCACGGCTTATTGAAGGAGGGACGTTAAATGACAACGGCAATTGAATTTCAACACGTCCAGAAAGACTTTAATGGGCAGACCGTGATTCCCGACCTTAATTTAACGATTGACCAGGGTGAGCTATTTGTTTTGGTAGGGACTTCTGGGAGTGGCAAAACGACGTCACTTAAAATGATCAACTGCTTAGAGCCACTGACGGCTGGTAAAATCCTAGTTAATGGTACTGATACAACCACGATACCAGTCCGAAGTCTACGGTGGCAAATGGGGTATGTCTTACAGCAAATTGCCTTGTTCCCAACGATGACGGTGGCGCAAAATATCGCCGTGATTCCAGAAATGAAAGGGACAGCTAAGAAGGAAATTAATCAAACGATTGATGAGCTATTGGCGGAAGTTGGCCTCGATCCAAAGGAATACCGTGACCGGATGCCGTCAGAATTATCCGGTGGTGAGCAGCAACGCATCGGTATCTTACGGGCGATTGCGGCGCAACCAGATATTGTTTTGATGGATGAACCATTTAGTGCGTTAGACCCCATCTCGCGGCAACAATTGCAAGACTTGGTCTTACGGCTACACGCCCGCTATCACAACACGATCGTCTTCGTGACGCATGATATGAATGAGGCGTTGAAGTTGGGTGATCGGATCGGTGTCATGCAACACGGTCAGTTAATACAAGTCGATACGCCGGCTGCTCTGGCTCAGCATCCAGTGAACGACTTTGTGCGGAACTTCTTTGGCGCGAGCCGAGCTAAAAATGTCTATGATGTCTACGTTGGGCGTGTAGGGCTTATTCAGGGTTATCTCACAGAAGAACCCAGTGTTGCGAGTGGTCGGATTCAATCGTTAGACGTTCAAGCCACGTTACGCACCGCCTTTACGGCATTGACAGATCACGATTATGTGGCGGTCACGGAAGAAAATCGGGTTGTTGGCTATTTGGATCGCCAACGAATCGTGGCTTACTTGAGTCAACATGAAGAAGTATCTTAATCGTCAATTAAGGATGAATCAGTTACACTAGGTTGTGATAATTGATGGTCGCTAATGAATTTAAGGAGGAATTTCGAATGGCGGAACAGTACGATGTTGTTGTGATTGGTGGCGGACCAGCCGGCAATGCCATGGCTAGCGGATTAAAGGCCCAGGGCAAGACAGTGTTGATCGTTGAAGCGGATCTGTGGGGCGGCACTTGTCCTAACCGCGGTTGTGACCCTAAGAAAATCCTGTTAAGCGCCGTCGAAGCGCGACAAGCGGCGCAACATTTACAAGGGCAGGGCCTGATTGGCGCGCCCAAAATTGATTGGCCAGCACTGATGGCGCATAAACGAGGCTATACGGATGGCATCAACGATGGGACGTTGAACGGACTAACGGGGCAAGATATTGCGACGTTACATGGCCAAGCACACTTTCAATCCGACAATCAGTTAGCGGTCGGGGATCGAGTAGTCAGTGCGACTGATTACGTGATTGCCACTGGTCAGCGTCCGGCGATTCTACCGATTACCGGGCACGAATACTTTAAGACGAGCACTGACTTCTTAGATTTGGACCAGATGCCTAAACGCGTGACATTTGTAGGTGGTGGCTACGTAGGCTTTGAATTGGCGACGATTGCGAATGCCGCTGGCGCTGATGTGCACGTGATTCATCATAATGACCGCCCGTTAAAAGCTTTTGATGCAGATTTGGTTAAGGATTTGATGGCCGCAATGACGGCTGATGGAATCACGTTTGACTTGAATACGGATGTCCAAGCAATTACTAAAACGGCGACCGGTCTACAATTGACAGCTGATAATTTCGAGCTGACAACGGATCTGGTCATCAGCTCAGCGGGACGGATTCCGAACGCGGACCAGTTAGGTCTAGCCAACGTGGGCGTTACCTTTGATCGGCATGGGATTCAAGTCAACGATCATTTGCAGACGGCCAACCCGCACATTTATGCCATTGGGGATGTCAGCGATACACCGGTACCGAAGTTAACGCCAGTTGCAGGTTTTGAAGCGCGTTATCTGGTCGGTGAGTTGACGCATCCCGGCGCAGCCATAAAGTATCCCGTTGTGCCAACGCAGGTTTTTGCAGCGCCCAAGTTAGCGCAAGTCGGGATCAGCGCGGCCGTGGCGACTGAGCATCCAGATGAGTATCGTGTCAATACACTTGATATGACGAAGTGGTTCACTTATTACCGCTTTGGCGCACAACAAGCCCAAGCTAAAGTAGTGGTTGCTAAAGCGAGTGGGCAGGTTGTGGGTGCTACCCTTCTAAGTGATGTTGCCGACGAGATGATTAACTACTTCACGTTGTTAATTGAAAAACACGTGACTTTACCAGATTTACAACGGTTGGTATTGGCTTACCCAACGCCGGCTAGTGACTTACAATATTTGTATTAATGTGTGGTTGAATTAAATCAAAGTCCAGCTATTCAGCTTAACTGAATATGTCAGCACTAACGGAGTGACCAGGAATGACCGGCCACTCTTTTTTTGTTTGACCGGCGTTTGGAGTGGAATACGAAGGCCAAATGATGTCGCAAACAGACGGTCGTCATTTTCGTTGTGCGACTATCTTGGCGTGTAAGTACTGTGAAAAAATGTCAAAATTGTAGCTCGTCGCGGTGGCACTAATGTTAGTAAATTAATTATTTTATAGAACTAGAAGCGATCGCTTAAATGCTACGATGCTTGCTATGGCAGTATCGAACTGTGACATAGTACAAACTAGTTTTAAAGTAAATTCAATTGTGCAAAATTTAATTTATGCAAATCTATTCACAAAACGGTCGCGACATGGTATGATTCAATCATCAATTATGATAGCGTTTTCATAAAACTGTTATGACTAAGGAGTGACACACCATGACCGACAAGTACATTATGGCAATTGACGAAGGGACAACCAGTACCCGCGCCATTATCTTTGACCATGCGGGCCATAAAGTGGCCGACTCACAACGGGAATTTCCACAATATTTCCCGCAGCCGGGCTGGGTCGAACATAATGCCAATGAAATCTGGAATGCTGTCTTGTCTACTATTGCGAATGCCTTCATTGAATCGGGAATCAAACCCGCTCAAATTAGTGGTATTGGAATTACGAATCAACGGGAAACAACCATCGTTTGGGACAAGCAAACTGGCTTGCCAATCTATAACGCAATCGTGTGGCAATCACGGCAAACCGCGCCGATTGCTGAGAAGCTGGTTAAAGATGGCTATGGTGATTTGATTCATCAACATACGGGACTCGTCACAGACGCTTACTTCTCGGCAACTAAAATTCGCTGGATCTTAGACCACGTGAAGGGGGCCCAAGAACGAGCTGAAAAGGGTGAATTACTCTTTGGAACGATCGATACGTGGCTCCTATGGAAACTTACCGGTGGGGCCACCCACGTGACGGATTATTCCAATGCCAGTCGGACGATGCTCTTCAATATTCATGATTTGAAGTGGGACGACCAGATTTTGCAATTATTAAATATTCCAGCGGCGATGTTGCCAGAAGTTCGCACTAATTCTGAAGTTTATGGCAAGACCAAGGACTACCATTTCTTTGGGTCGGAAGTTCCAATTAGTGGGATGGCTGGTGATCAACAAGCGGCCTTGTTTGGTCAACTGGCGTTTGAACCGGGAACCGTGAAGAATACTTACGGGACTGGGGCTTTTATCGTGATGAACACCGGTGAAAAACCCCAATTATCCGATAATAACCTATTGACCACGATCGGTTACGGCATCAACGGTAAAGTGTACTACGCCTTGGAAGGGTCAATTTTCGTTGCCGGTTCAGCGATTCAGTGGTTGCGTGATGGGATTCGCCTGGTTGAAAGCGCTCCTGATTCTGAACGGGCGGCGCGCGAATCGCATAATGAAAATGAAGTCTATGTGGTTCCGGCCTTTACTGGTTTAGGGGCACCATATTGGGACTCTGAAGCACGTGGCTCAGTCTTTGGCTTGACGCGTGGCACGACTCGTGAAGATTTTATTAAAGCAACCTTGCAAGCATTGGCTTACCAAACGCGGGACGTGGTTGAAACAATGAAGAAAGATTCCGGTATTGAGATTCCAGTATTAAAAGTTGACGGTGGCGCTGCTCGTAATGACTGGTTGATGCAATTTCAGGCGGATATCTTGGATACGCAAATTATGCGGGCTGCTAATCTGGAAACGACAGCGCTTGGTGCTGCCTTCTTAGCCGGGCTTAGCGTTGGTTATTGGCAGGATTTGGAAGAATTAAAAGCGTCGTATAAGCCCGGCACGAGTTTTGACCCTGAGATGGGGCCAGCTGAACGGACGAACTTATACGAGGGATGGCAGGCAGCGGTCAAAGCGACCCAAGTCTTTAAGCACACCCCATACCACGCAGGAAAATAGAGGAGGACAACAACATGGCATTTTCAGCAACGACGCGTCAACAAAATATTGAACGCTTACAAAATGAAACGTTAGATTTACTCGTTATCGGTGGTGGGATTACCGGTGCCGGTGTCGCCATTCAATCAACTGCAATGAACATGAAGACCGGGTTGATCGATATGCAAGACTTTGCAGAAGGGACTTCATCACGGTCGACGAAACTGGTCCATGGGGGCATTCGCTACTTAAAGACGTTTGACGTGGGGGTAGTTGCCGATACCGTTAAAGAACGGGCGGTTGTCCAGGGGATTGCGCCACACATTCCTAAGCCCGACCCAATGTTATTGCCGATTTATGATGAGACGGGAGCGACCTTCGACCTCTTTTCTGTCAAAGTGGCGATGGATCTGTATGATAAGCTCGCCGAAGTTAAAGATCCTAAATTCACCAATTATACCCTTTCACGCGAGGAAGTCTTACAACGGGAACCACAGCTGAACCCTAAACATTTAGTTGGTGGCGGTGTTTACCTTGATTTTCGGAATAATGATGCGCGCCTAGTGATTGAAAACATTAAGAAGGCTCACGAAAATGGTGGGATTATGGCAAGTCATGTGAAGGCGACCGGCCTCTTACATGATGATGATGGCCGGATCAATGGTATCACCGCTGAAGACTTATTGACTGGTGCATCGTTCGAGATTCATGCCCGAATCGTCATCAATACGACCGGTCCATGGTCAGACACGATTCGTAAGATGGACCATACTGAAAAGTATCAATCCCAGATGCGGCCAACCAAGGGTGTACATTTAGTCGTTGACGCTGAGAAACTCCCAGTGCCACAACCAACCTATTTTGATTCTGGTGATCAAGATGGCCGGATGATCTTCGTGGTGCCACGTGAAAACAAGACGTATTTCGGAACGACTGATACGGATTATCATGGTGATCTGAAACACCCGACCGTTACGCAAGAAGATGTTGACTACTTGTTGGAAATCGTCAACCGTCGCTTTCCAACTGCTAAAATCACCTTAGATGATATTGAGGCTAGTTGGGCCGGATTGCGGCCACTGATTGCCGCTAACGGTAGTTCCGATTATAACGGTGGTAATTCAGGGAAAATCAGTGATAAGAGCTTCAAGGAAGTTATCAAGGTTGTTGATCAGTTTGAAAGTCAGGAAGCCAGTCGTGAAGATGTCGAAAGTGTCCTGAATGACTTGGAAACTTCCTTGGCAGAGGACAAACTCAGTCCGTCAGCGGTGTCACGCGGTAGTTCGTTGACTAGTAGTCCAGACGGGCTGTTGACCCTTGCTGGTGGGAAGATTACTGATTACCGTAAAATGGCTGCGGGTGCCATGGCGCTGATTGCCAAGATTTTAGCAGATAAGTATGATGCCCACTTTAATGAAATCAATTCGAAGAACCTCCCCGTTTCTGGTGGCGATATTGATCCGCACAACGTGGATGCAACGATTGCATTTTATGCTAAACAAGGGACGGATAATGGTTTGACGAATGATGAAGCGTTGCGGATTGCAAATATGTACGGTTCCAATGCTGCGCGGGTCTTTAGTTTGATTGGTAAAGTTGAACCGACGCATGGTCTGAGTTTAGCCGAAACGATTAGCTTACGTTATGCTTTGGATGAAGAAATGACCCTGACGCCAGTCGACTACTTGCTGCGGCGCACTAATCACTTGTTATTCATGCGAGATACGCTGGATGGCTTAAAGGATGGCGTCATAGCGACAATGGCCGATTACCTTGGTTGGGATGCTGCAACGGTCAAAGCACAAACCGAATTATTGAATCAGACGATTGCTGAATCGGACTTAACAGCACTGAAGCAGGGCTAAGGAATGGGGTGGTCATGATGAAAGATCCATTAGCACTACAATTGTTGGGGGAATTTCTCGGGACCTTTATCTTGATTCTGTTAGGTGATGGGGTTGTAGCTGGGGTAACGCTCAATAAATCCAAAGCGCAAAATGCGGGCTGGGTCGCGATTACCTTAGGTTGGGGATTTGCAGTCACGATGGGCGTCTATGCGTCCAGCTTTATGAGCCCCGCACATCTTAATCCAGCGGTCTCACTAGGAATGGCAGTGGCCGGTAAGTTCCCATGGGCCTACGTGATTCCATATAGTGCGGCTCAGATTGCTGGTGGGGTGATTGGTGGCCTCGTGGTTTGGTTGCACTACTACCCACACTGGCAAGCAACTAAGGATGCTGGCGCGATTCTCGGCATTTTTGCAACCGGTCCTGGTATCCGGCGATATTTCTGGAACTTTATCAGTGAAGTGATTGGAACGTTCGTCCTAGTCTTTGGCTTGTTAGCCTTCACGAAAGGCCAATTTACGGCGGGATTGAACCCGATTGTTGTCGGAATTCTGATTATCGCTATCGGGCTGTCTCTGGGTGGAACGACCGGGTATGCAATTAACCCGGCCCGGGATTTAGGTCCCCGCATTGCGCACGCGGTATTGCCCATCGCCAATAAAGGAACTTCTGATTGGGCCTACAGTTGGGTGCCAATCGCTGGACCATTGGTTGGTGGCGCGTTAGGCGCACTGTTGTTTAATGTATTGCCATAATTTTATGACTGATTTGATATAAACCGTGAGGACTGTTGGAATTGACAACGGTCCTCACGGTTTTATTTGTGAGTAATGGTTGAAATTCATGCTTTCATTAACTGAGTAAAACGGCAATAGATAAGCAGACTAAGACGTCGAATACCGTCACCAATACCATTGACAATCAAGCGACCATCACGGTACATCATTACATGACCGATTCTACTGATAAAGTTGCTCCTGATGAAACAGTCAAAGTTGGTTACGGGAAAGCTTATGATGTTACTAAGCAGGTCAAAACGATAACTGGATATAAGCGTAATGCCACATTGGATGAACATACCCGTGGCACTGCTAGTAAGACTACCAAAGAAGCCGTGATGTATTATGATCCGTTGCCATACAACATTCATGTCAATTACTTGTTAACGGATGGGCAGAAGCTGGACGAATTGGATGTCACTGGTCTATATGGTGATACTTACACGACCGAGGCAACTGATTTCGAAGATTTGTACACAGTTGATACTGATCGCTTACCGACGAATGCCCAGGGAACGGTAACGGAAAAGCCAACAACGGTCAATTATTATTACCAACCAACTACTGGGCAGTGGGTTGACGTTGGTAATCAAAGTAGTGTTTTAGTACGACAAGATACGAAGCATAATGTCCGTTCTGTCTCGCAGATTTATGCCAACGATAGTGGTTTTACGGTCAAATATAATCAGGATGCGGCTCAAGTTGCGATTGCGGCTAGTGATACGAACGGTACCCAAGATAACAGCTTAGTCTTTGATTATAATTCGAAGTATACGTTTGAATTATCTAAGAATGAGACTGTCACTTTTAAGGTTGATGATCAAGGCCAAGTGACTGCGACTAGAGTGTTAGGCGCAGAGCAAACGGTCACGACTTTTGATAAAAGTGGTCAGCTCAAGACAGTGACCACGGTGACTAACGCGAATGGCACTAAGAGCCAGCAGACCAACACGGTTGACGGGTTGAAATCAATGGTGACTGGCGAACAATACGACTTAGGATTATTGAATGGGTTGAAAGTTACCGCACAAAAAGAAATTAATCCGAGTCAAGCAGCAACGACTGAGTCCAAGACAACGACTGATACTAGTCAGTCTGGTAGTAATCAGTCGACAAGTACGACAGCGACTGACCAAACTGGGACTAATGAATCAACTGCTGGTAGTTCGACCAACGCAACGAACGCGTCCAGTAGTGTCGATGCAAGTTCAGCGAATAGTCAAGGTGACACTGAGGCTACAAGCCAGTCGGGTACTAGTGCAAGTGCTGATTCAAAGACGGATAGTAGTGTGGCATCAAGCACTAGTCAAACTACTGACGGTGAAACAACCAATACCGGTGATACGACCACTGGAACAACTACTGGCAGTGGGCTGGGTTTCAAGTCACCATTTACTGAGGATCAAAACACAAGTAGTGCACTAGGCAGCGCTCAAACTTCGAGCAGTCTCAATAGTGATACGAGTGCAGCAGTACAAGCATTGATTGCAGAACCCAATTCGACGCCAGTTGTCTTGGGTGAGGATGCTTCTTTTGAGGAAGGCGTGCCAGTCAATGATCCGGTATTCAGTAATGATGAAGGTGTTTCGCCGAACAATAATCCAAGCAGCGCGGCGACGCCCCTTGCGCAAGCCACGAATACCCGGGCGCGTCTGACTCAAAATGGCAAACTATTATATGAAGGAACGCTGAAGGCTGATCAAGGGGAACAAAATCTCTATGTGTCGCCAGATACAACTGTAGAAGTTGATGGTGGGGCCGATGGTGACGGTTTTTACCTAGATACTTATGATGGTGATAAAGGAATGGCCTATACATTGGGTTCAGGTTATGCGTGGGCAGCTGAAAACAATGATGTGACTGCGGCACCAGCAAGTAGTGCGACGACCAGCTCTGAGAGTGCTGCTAGTGAATCGAACACTAATAGTAGTGATAGTAGCCGTACAGCATCAAGTGCAGTCGACCATTCGACTAGTTCGGCAAGTACCAGTGATGCGAGCCAATCAAGTCATTCAACTAGCTCGGGTGAAAGTAGTCATCCAGAAAGTTCATCAGGCTCAAGTACGACCAGTGATTCGGCTGACGCGGATAAACAGGCCGCAGCTCGTTCCAGCCAAACTCAGTCGAACAGTGTTAATGGTAGCAGTCAAGCAGTAAGCTCTAGCACGGTCACTAGTCAATCGTCAGTACCAACTAAAGCTAATACGAAGCAGGCTTCATCCACGCCAACGACCAAGGCTAACCGAGCAACTGTCGCAGCCGCTACCAGTTCTACAGCGCCACGGCAGTCGCGGGCTACGACGGCAAGTGCGTCAGTTCCAAGTGTAACCTCAGCAAGTGCTGTAGCGGCAAGTCGTGATAAGCAACAATCGGCGTTCAAGAAGCAACATCCAATCTTGAACCAAATTTTGCCTAAAACGAACTCCGCGGTCGCAACCTGGTTGGTCTGGCTAGGAGTGGGTTTGTTGCTACTCACTGTAGCGATTACGATGGTTATTAAGAAACGAGGGCGTGACTAATATGATAAAATTACGCCAGGTTCTTAAAAAAATCCTCATTGGCCTAATGGTGTTTGTTCTAGTTTTCACGGCTTTTTCCAGCTCGGTCGACACAGTCTCCGCACATCGCCGTGGTGTGACCCACACTCGGAAGCATAAGGTGCGACATAGCGCTAGTGGTCACGCCAAGAAGTCTCATCGTGCACATCGCAAAGCTAAGCGCAGAGTCGTCCACCGTAAAGCACCGCATCGGCGGAAAGTTGCGGTAAGGCATAAGAAAAAAACGCCAAAGCGTCATAAAAAGGCGCATAAGAAGAAGGCCGCTAAGAAACATAAGAAGTCGCACAAGAAGTCACACAAGAAGTCACACAAGAAGAAAGCGGCCAAGAAACATAAGAAGCCGCACAAGAAGAAGTCTTCTAAGAAGCATGGCAAGTCGCACAAGAAAAAATCTTCGAAGAAGCACGGCAAGTCCAATAAGAAGAAGTCTTCGAAGAAGCACGGCAAGTCCAATAAGAAAAAGTCTTCCAAGAAACACGGCAAGTCGCACAAGAAGAAGTCTTCTAAGAAGCACGGCAAGTCCAATAAGAAAAAGTCTTCCAAGAAACATGGCAAGTCGCACAAGAAGAAATCTTCCAAGAAGCACGGCAAGTCCAATAAGAAGAAATCTTCCAAGAAGCATGGTAAATCCAGTAAGAAGAAATCATCTAAGAAGCACGGCAAGTCTAACAAGAAAAAATCTTCGAAAAAGCATGCATCCAAAGGTAGTGCTGTAATTGCCACGCTTAGTCGTAAGACCGGTATCAGTAAAGGCATCATTTCGCTTTTGACGGATCTAGTTGGGTATAATGATATTTATACCATGATTACGGGAAAAGATGCCGCTACCGGTAAGAAGCGCTCGCGGTTGGTAGGAGCGGCTTGGACAGCCTTGAACTTTGTGCCTGTCTCGAAAGTCGCTAAGTTAGCAAAGGCCGCGAAGGTTCTGGCAACTGCTAAGAAGGCCGAGAAAGTTGCGAAGAATGGTGGCCGGATCAAACGGGCCGCCCGAGCAACTAAACTGGCGACAAAGCGAGCGGCCGAGAAACTAGCTAAACGAAAGCCCGCCAAAAAGACTGCGAAAAAGGCAGCTGAGAAGGCTCGTAAAGCTAAAAAGGTCAAGACTGCCAAAAAAGCTAAGCATCAACAGGCAAAGCCCAAAAAGACTTCCCATGGCACGAAGCATAAAACGACCAAGAAGCAGCAGAAGCGATATAACAAGAAAAAAGCTGCGGGCAAGGCTAGGAAAGCTTCGTATGCACGGAAAAAGGGCGGTACTAAAAAGAAGCCGGGCAAGCGTAAGGGTGCTAAAGCTAAGACTGCAAAACGAAGGGCTAAGAATAAGGTAAAAAAGGACCATAAGGCTAAGAAAGCCAGTGGGGCTAAAGGGTTTAATATTGACGAAATTCATCCCAAATTAAAAACAGAGCCAGATACTGCATTCTTTTGGTCTGGTAGAACAGATGGCGTTGGTGGAGCTGACATAGCGGCTGATGTAGCTAAAAGTAAAGGTGGCGTTACTTTAGAATCAACAATAGGAAATAAAAATATTAAAATGCCAGAATGGGACTTTAATAAACCTGAGTCAATGAAAGCTTGGGATTTGGCTTCTGGTTCGTATGCAGAACAAGTTTCTGGTGAAGTTCGTGCGGTAGTTGGTTCAGAGTTGAGAAAAGGGAATATTTGGGAAAACGTTGAGCTACCTAGATTAAAAAATAATCCTAAAGTAACGAAAATAACAACGATTGATCCTAAAACAGGAATTGAAAAAATAATTTTTGAGAGGAAGTAAGTTAAATGAAAATTACAGGTAGTAGTTCACATGTGAAATTTGATTTGGAGAATGAGTATGCGGTGAAGGCAGAGGGAGAAATGTTAGTGGGAGGTCAATTTGTTGTATTCAAAGATTCTATGAAGAATTGGGAACCGCCACATGAAGATGAAAAGCTTTCCGAAGCTGAAGTACAAGAAATTATTCAACAGGTAAAACAGAATACAAATGAAAACACAGTACAAATTTCATTTGAATAAAAAAGTATTAGAATTAGAGTAATCGGTTAATTCTGTGAGGTAAAACAACTTTTAACGAAGGAATTAGGTTTTTAATACGCTATTTTGCTAGATTTTGAGGGCGAAGTAGAAAAGATTTTAAAGAACAGATTCAAATGCTAAAGCAAACGATAGGCATGTTATGCTGAAAAGGCTCGAGGAACAAGTTAAAGTGCTAGCTATTTAGTGAGTTCCTCGGGCACCAACAAACTGACTTTCTTTATAGTGTTTTATGGATTAGAAGAGTCATTTTTCTCATTTTCTTCCGCTTCTTGTAGAAGCAGAAGCAAACAAAATAGTTCGGTTGAAGATCCAGAACGTTGATGAAATTACGCGTTCTGGACTTTTAGACTGTTACCAGTATTAATCAAGGTATCATTTCATGTCTAACGGATCTAGTTAGGTATAATGATATTTATACCATGATCACGGGGAAAGATGCCGCTACCGGTTACAACTTGGTCACGGGGACACGATGATACTTTGCTTAGGGTCCGCGATGGTAAAATAACTGATGGTGGTATTAATAGTCGACCAGTTCCTGTTATGAAAGATGGAATGCATAAAGTTTCTTGGTATATCAAGAATGGAGTGAAGTTACCTTGACAAAAAGATTAAGTGAAAAGGAAAACTACTTCTCAATGTCTGAGTTTTTAGAGTCCTACTATTGGGCAAGTAAAGATGATAGTCTCGGAAGTTTATTGGGGAGCGTCACGTTATGGAGCGACGATGGTGAATTGTTTGATCAAGCAATTGCGGAAGACTGGCACGCGTTCTTTAGCGACGTGAGCAACGAAGATCACACTATGTTTGAGAGTTTTCAAGCAGTCAAGCAGTTTGTGAATGAATATTTACCGGATGTTGCAGAAACGACACCATTATCTCGAAATTTGACGTATAATATCCGAATGATTTGCGAGATGACAGAAGCCCAACGAAATCAAGAGCCCGTATGGAAAAATTGGGTTGCGGCAGTTAATTGGATTACGAATCCTAATGTTGTTCCAGTTAATGAATCGCCCTTTCTTGAAAAGGGGCAGTCCTTGCCTAATCCGGATAACAAGGGCTTTCGGAAAAATCAATTTCCAATCGCTCAGGTTTTGCCAGCGCCACGCCCGGAGATTCCAATGGAAGACTCCCCTGAGATGTTAACTGTTGAACAATCATTTCAGGTACAGCTAGCTTTTATGCGGCATTATTATCAAGTTACTAGTGATAGCGAGTTAGGGAACTATTTACAGCAGTATTCGAAGGTTGACGGATCCAATATAAGATACGAAAAATGGTGTAGAAAATTTTCGGAACGTGCTGAAATCGAGCGTAAGGCTAGTAGCTTGACTGTACTGGTGATGGCAAAAGATTACTATGAAATCTTTTTTTCGGACAATGCTTTGCATGCGCAATCTCTGCGTAAGTTAAGCTATGAAATCTGGAAGACAGTTTATCTGCCACACAGCCAACGTGTTCAGACTGAGGTTTGGCAGAATTGGTTAACGGCAGTTCATCAAGTAATGGAGTAAGTATCAATGTCATTAAAAGACAATCATTTTGGAGGGTAAGTTAGTGCTAGTTATTGTGGTTATTGGATTATTTTTGTTGGCGGTTACCCTAGGTTTGGGATACTGGAGTTATTTACTGGGAAAAAGGAATCAATCTAATTTTGTTGGCACTATCATTCCAATAGCTTACTTTGTCGTTCGGACAGTTTTAGCTGTGACGACACAAAATACGACACATGGGTTAGTATCGTCATTAGTCGGTAGCTTGTTATTCAGTTTGGCTTACTATGGTTTATTTGCTTGGGGGAAGTACCGGACTAATAAGTAATATGGATTAGTCAGATAAAAATAAAATAACCGATATTCGACAAGGTGAGGTGTACCCCAAAAGTTAAAGTAAATATTTGCTTGTCTTTCCTAGGCGGCAC
>NZ_JAKZEQ010000099.1:0-1934 GCF_022549155.1 Lactiplantibacillus sp. ME-2 | reverse complement strand
AAATAAAATCCAGTTTACCTTTGCTAATCCAAAGATTCCTGAGAAAATAACGACTAATAAGACCGAACTGATAATACTCCCAATGACTTGCCAAGGCTTAAACTTACCCCAACGTGTTTCCGTATTATCAACAATATTGCCTAAGATTGGATCGACAACGACTTCCGCTAAACGAATCACCACCACCAGTCCTGTGATTAAACCAATCAACCGATTGGCGATAGCTGGTGCAACGCCGCTAAACATCCCACTAGTGACAAAGACAATAAAATAGGTACTCAACGCACCATAGAATGCCGAGTGTCCTAAGTTACCTAATCCAAAGGCAACGCCTTCATTAATTTGATGCCATGATAACTTTTTCTTGGTTACTGGTTGTTGTTCAACATTTTGTGCCATTAATTTAACCCCACTTAATTATTTATTCATCATATAGACTTGAACACCATAGCTGGCCAAGTCTTGCTTGCCACTGACCACTTGATTCTCAAAAATTTGCCGTAACGGCACTTCAAGTGTCACCGTCGTTGGTCGATGACTAAAATTGATCACGAAGTAATAGCGCGTCGTCGCATTCTCTCTAACTTGAATACTTACCTTGGCATTCGCTTTGATCACTGGCAAGGCCGGTTTAAGTGCCAAACTTGTGGCAAGCCGTTCATAGAAAGCATCCAAGAAGTCAGTATCGGTCCGCGCAGCCAAATAATACGCCGCTCCCTGGCCCAATTGATTGACCGTTACAGCCGGTGTTCCAGCATAAAAGTCTTTTTGATACGTGCCGAGGACTTGTGCCGTTGTCGTCTCAACTACATCACAATAATCATTCACTTGATACGCTTGGTGATAAGCAGTCAGTGCATTATGTTGTTGCGGATATAATGTGTCAGTTTCCTGAACTTTAATTCCGTAAGTTGCTTCTAAGTCAGCTAACCCATCACCTTGATAGGCTAAGAAGTCATGATCAACGACGCCCGTAATATAGGTGCCGATCAGATGGCCGCCCTGTTGCACATATGCTTTAAGCTTAGTCGCAAACTGGGCGCTCATCATGAAGTGCATCGGATCAATCACCAAATCATAGGCCGTCAAATCATCAGTAGTCGCAATAATTTCAACTGGAATATCATGTTTCCAGAAATACTGGTAATGTTCTTGAATCGTGCGCCAATACTTTTTAGTTTCGTTAGCGTAGTTGCGGGCATCATCTAACCCCCACATGTTGTCATAATCAAAAACAATAGCGACTTTAGCTGCAGTTCTGGTCGTTCCATGCGCGGCCTGTAAGCTTTGTAAGTCCTGACCAACTTTTTGAACGTCCTTAAATGCCCGCGTATTTGAGCCACGATGGTTGGCAATGACGGCGCCATGAAACATTTCAGAAGCTCCTAATGATTGATGTAGTTGGAAATACAAAACTGAGTCGGCACCATGGGCAACCTGTTGCAAACTCCCCATTTCGTGCATGCCTGGTCGTTTGGCACGATTATATGGGTGCCAATTAACCTGTGACGGTGTACTTTCCATAATTAAGTAGTTATCATGCTTGAGGCTCCGCATCACGTCATTCATCAAAGCAGTTTTCATGGCCAAGTGGGCCGTACTTTCGTAACCATTACTCCAATTAGGATATGAATCCCAACTCACAATATCGACATGCTTCGCAAACTTCTGATAATCTAAATCATAAAAGACGTGTGATTCTGATGGGTTACCCCCCATAAAATTGGCTGTCACAGGGATATTAGGTGTCAGCGCTCGTAACGGTTTGATCTCATTATCAAAAAAGTCAATCGTCCGGTCTGTTACAAAACGATGCCAATCCAGGTTAAGTCCCATTACATTCGTATCACCCAGCGGCGACGGTGCCTGAACCTGATCCCAACTTGTATAATCGTGACTCCAAAAAGCACCACAGTAAGCATGGTTCAAATTGG
>NZ_JAKZEQ010000098.1:0-1985 GCF_022549155.1 Lactiplantibacillus sp. ME-2 | reverse complement strand
TAAAGCTTATTGTTACCAACAGTAGCATAACGATTGCGATATTGAACATGGTCTGCACCATAGTATTCGAGCTTGTGGTTACCATAGTGTCGTAAGCCAGTAATGGCATCGCCGTTGCCCCCAAAGTAATAAAGCTTATTGTTACCAACAGTAGCATAACGATTGCGATATTGAACATGGTCTGTACCATAGTATTCTAGTTTATTGTGGCCATAGTGTCGTAAGCCGGTAATAGCATCACCGTTGCCCCCAAAGTAATATAACTGGTTGTTGGCAGCAGTTAAGTAACGGTTACGATATTGGACATGATCGTTTCCATAGTATTCGAGCTTGTTATTACCATAATGACGCAGTCCTGTAATAGGTTGTCCGTCATTACCGTAGTAATATAATTTGCTACCTTTCCATTGATACTGATTACGGGTCATTTGTTTCGATTGGATTTTGTAAGTTATAGGCTTGATTTTCATTGCAGCTGAACTAGTGGCCATTAGTCTTACTTGTGTAGCTGGCTTCGTGTTAGGTGTGGCTGCAGTGCTACTAGCTATTTGATTGTATGCTTGACTTTTGGAAACAGCCGACGTTGCAATTTGTGACGTAGCTTGACTGGAGGCAGCATTAACAGCGGTCGTGCTAACTTGACTAGTTGGTTGATTATTAGAATTAGCGGTCGAGTCAATTGTTGTTGCTTGAACACTAGCTGTGGTGGCGGAGTTACTGGAAGGAGCTGCCAATGATGTTTGATCACTACTCTGACTAGTAGTTGAAGAATCTGTGGCTTCAGTAGAAGCTTTACTCTTTGCCGCGTTCACAACTGTCTGATTCGGGACTTTGTTGTCAGCATGAGCAAAAGTTGTGGTTAATGCAGTTGAGCCAATAAATGAGATTACTGAAAGCCCCATGACTATCCAGAGCTTACCAGATTTGTAAAGTTTATAATGCACAGCCCTTTCGGAATTTGATGGGTTGTCTGTTCTTAAGTCCATAATTATATCCCCCTGCTTTGTATAATTGATGAGTTTCAAATTATATAATAATTATAACACTCATCGCCGCGTGAGACATTAGGGTACACCCTATTGTCTCCTTCCTGAGCTGTGGTATAATAGATCAAACGTGTGAGACATTATAGTGTGACACAGTAACTTTTAAACCTTAATCAGATCAACTAGTTGAGTAGTTGCCCAGAAACTGACGTCAGAATTAATATGATAAGAAGGCAAATATATGAAAATTGGTTATGCTAGGGTGTCGTCTGAAAATCAGAATTTAGCTCGGCAGATTGAAGCTCTAAAAAAGTCTGGTGTAGAGAAAATATTTCAGGAAAAAGTTTCCGGAAAATCAGCTCAAAATCGCCCTGAATTGCAAAAAATGTTAGAGTTCATTCGTGAAAAAGATATTGTCACTGTTTTGGATTTAGATCGACTTGGTAGCAATGCTCAGGACATTACTGACACCATTAACTTGATTCAACAAAAGGAAGCCACACTAGATGTTTTAAGTTTACCGAGTTTCACTGATATACAAGATGTTAACTTACGTGGTTTATTAACCAATTTGGTTTTTGAAATATACAAATATACAGCTGAAGAAGAGCGCAACAAAATTCATGCTAGGCAGAATCAGGGAATCCAATTAGCTAAGGAGCGCGGGGAGTATAAAGGAAGAAGGCGGCAATATAGTCCACATGGATCAAAACGCTACCTATATAAAAGGGTAGTTCAAATGCTCAGGGATGGAACGAATATTGCACAAATTGCAAGGAGTACTGGCGTACAACGACGACAAATTTATCGTATTAAAGAATATGCTTTAAAAGTTGGCGACTTAGGCACTCCCAAAAGGGAAGTGAATAGCTAGGGCCTACAGGACAAGTTAGTGTTTTTTAGGGACCATCGGTCAAATAATAAAGCACTTACATTGATAAAACTAAAGTGAACCCTTAAAATTGGACAACTTTATTAAGCTGCTTTCTGGACGGTAAG
>NZ_JAKZEQ010000097.1:0-2108 GCF_022549155.1 Lactiplantibacillus sp. ME-2 | reverse complement strand
GTGGTAAAAAGTCAGAATTGGTTTCCGAGTTGAAAAAATTAGATTCATATGATCCATACGAAAATCATGGTGCCATTCCTAAAACTAACAAAGTGGCGGAACGTTTACGACGTGATCAGCCAATCTTAAAACAGGTTGGGATCGAATATGAGGAAACAAAATCAAAGGGTAATATGTATGTTACTTTTAAACACCGGACGGGGGGCAATTCTATGTCTACCCTATCTACCCCCGCGAACCAAAACATTGATACAGCAGTATCTTAATGGGGTAGAGATAGAATGCAGAACGTCTACCCCATGGCTAAAAGCGTTGCTATATCAATGTTTCAATGGGGTAGAGATACAAAAATCAATGTCTACCCCTGATAAATGTTGATATAGCAAGGATTCGACGCATGGGGTAGAGGTACTCTATTTGATGTCTACCCCAAAGAACGTTAACATAGCGGCATTTTGATAATCAGGGGTAGACATAGTAGAGACAGAATCCCAGCGCGTTCGTTAATTGTGAAAGGAAATCATAGTATGACTACTAAAAAAATTGAACAAGCAATTTATGAGTATATTGCAAGTCATAATGAAACTAGTTTTTTAGAAATCGAACATCTTTTTGAAAGTATAGGCTATGACTATCATGGCGATAAAGATGTCCGATCTGCTGACCGCCAAGGTGTAGTATTCTGGGCCCTTTGGAAGCGAGAAGCCACAGAAGCAATTGTATCAGTAGTAAAACGGCCAGAAGTGAAAATGCACGCTACGTCGATTCTGACGTACATGGTTGACGGTGGGTACTTAAATATGCCACTGGTTGAAAGTAAACGTCCATATAAAAGATTGCATTGGCAACCGGTGGTGTTTGATTTAGAAAAGGAGACTAACTAATGAAAATTAAGATGGTACATGCTGACAATATGGAGGAGTTATTTGCGCAAGTTTCGGAAGTCGACAAAGCACAAGATATTGATGACGAACTGTTAGATGTAGAATTTGATTTTATTAAGGTGAGCGATTCAAAAGTGATTTATTGCGAAGCATTGGTTTATAGGACTGGTGATGAAGATGAAGAACTATAATCTAAACCGCCTAAATAAGCGGGTACAGTTTGGCACCGTCAAGACTGTTCAGAACCTAATAAACGGCACAACCAAGCAACAATTCGTACCACTGTTCACTGTCTGGTGTGGTGAGTATACATTGACCATCAGTAACACTATTAGCCTTACTGGTACGACTGCGACAACTAACCAGCTAATTGCGGTGCGCCATGATGAACGTATTACCACAGCACTACTAGCGTTGCTAGATGGGGTTGAGTATAAGGTTGCTGGCGTTAGTTCTGATGGCGAACTGAATGCTTATGACGTGGTAACACTAACTAAGGTCAACGGTCATGGCTAAGCCAATGAAGCAATGTGAGCACCCAGGTTGTCGGACGCTAGTTGCTTATGATGTACGATACTGTGAGAAGCACCGCAAGGCCACTAACAAGTGGCGGTATCACAAACGCATGTACGATTCAGACGAGAGTAAGTACCAACAGTTCTACAAGTCTTCGGCATGGCGCAAGTTGTCACGGCGGTTCCTTGAAAGCAATCCGGTATGTGTACAGTGCTACCAAGATGGGGTGATCCGTAAAGCCAATGTGGTCGATCACGTTATCGAAATCAAAGACGATTGGTCACGTCGCTTAGATGAAAGTAACCTACAACCATTGTGCTACCGACACCATAACCGGAAGACTAGACTGGCTAGAGAACAACGGGAGCAACCAACTAAATAACCAATGAGTGTCGTGCTGAAAGGTGCGGCGCTTTTTAGTATCTGCGGTCGCAAGTTACGACCTTAGATAACGTACTAACTTGGTGCACTAGCTGACTCGCTAAGATGACGTGACAGGTTGCTTTTGCGCCCTAAGTTTAACTTAGGTAGTAGATCTGCGAAATACTGCGCTGAACTTTCAGCCGAGATACTAAGCGGAGTTTTCCGCTGACCTAACAAGTGTACGCTGACTACATTTGTTAAGCCGAGCTACTGAGTCGAAATTTTCGACCGAGTTAACCAACCCGCATTTTGCGTCTACGTTGCCAAAATTGGCAATGGACTGCG
>NZ_JAKZEQ010000096.1:0-2295 GCF_022549155.1 Lactiplantibacillus sp. ME-2 | reverse complement strand
GTAAGCACCCAATAACAGACCGGCAAAATTAATTGAGCCATCACCTCGAATTTTGAGATGATGACTCAATTTTGATTTTAAGCTTCAACTTGCTTAATCGATGAAGAGTTATAATTCCATGGTAAATAAGCCTCCAGTTTATTCTCAATTTCTTGTTTTGAGAGCTGTGACACGTTTTTTAACAAAAATTCAATATATTCTCTGGGATTGGTTTTGTTTGCTTTGGCACTTTCAACGATGCTCATCCAGATGGCATTTGCTTCAGCGCCTTGCGGGCTGGTTGAGAACAGCCAGTTCTTACGGCCGATGACGTAACTTTTCATATTACGTTCCGATGCATTATTGGTAAAATCGACTTCGCCATAAAGTAGAACTCGATTTAATGCAGTTCGTTGACCCTGTGCATAGGCAATAGCTTTTCCTAAACGTGTTTTAGGAAGGACATCTGCCATATCGCACCACTGCCAAAATTCATCAAGTAATGGCTTTAGATACTTTTGGCGTGCCTGATATCGTGCAACACTATCCCATTTTCGCCACTTTTGTTCTTCATGCATCATCTGACCAATTAAAGTTAATCCCTTTGATGCATTGAAATGTTTCTTGTCGATATTGGCATCGTCGTAAAACTTACGTCGTACATGGGCCCAACAGCCAACATGTTCAACTGAGTCCGCAATGGCGTTATAGCCGTAGTAGCCGTCACACTGAAGAACTCCTGTAAATCCGGAATATAGTTGCTGCGCCACTTTTCCTGCCCGACTATCTGCATAGTGATAGCATACAATTTGATGTTGGGCACGACCGATGGTTCGTGCAAGCCAAATATATGATTTACTGGTGGCTAATTTACCCGGCTCTTGTAAAACTTGATAGGGCGTTTCATCACCTTGAAGGAATTTCTGGGATACCAAATTTTGTCGGAGTAGATCATAAACCGGCTTCACAATCTGGGCACAAGCAATCATCCAATTACCCATAGTCTTATCGCTCAAATCTAGTCCTTGGTTTTTCCAATATCCTTTTTGTCGATATAGCGGTGTACCGAGGACATATTTGTGATAAGCAATTTCAGACACTAAAGAAGCCGATGCCATGCTGTGAGGTATTAACGCCCACGGCGCATTTCCTTGGTAGAGATGGCTAATCGCATCTTGTTGGTCACATTGATGACATTTGTAAGTTGCCTCGTATATGTTGGCGACATATAGTCGACCCGGAATCACGCGAACTTCTTGTCGCACATAATGTTTACCAACTCGTTGGAGGTCATGCCCCTGCGGACACAGTTTTATCATTGGTTCATGGACTTCATCTTCCGTCGGAAGATCAGTACTGATAATCTCAGATCGTTTTCGTTTCGGTTTACGTGTCTTACCGTTTTCGCCGGTTGTTACTTCCGGTTCTTCGCTTTGTTGGCCAGTCTGCTCTGGTTCGGTAAAAACACCATTGTCCTCAAATAACGATTGTTGATTAGGATCATCAAGTTTTTCAGAATGACGCCCATATAACTTATTGGTCAGGTACGCAATGTTTTCGTTGAGCTGCTTGATTTCTTTCAAAAATTCAGTTTGTTGTTTCAGCAGTTCCTGATTTTTCTTAAGCAAGTATTCTTCAGTTGATGTCATGCATACCACCACCGTTCATTGTTGTGTTGGCATGATTTTACCACTGGTCACCGTCGGTGCCTAGTGTTTTCTGGGCGGTGTGCTCTGTTTTATCGAAGATTCTAATGACCACCCTGAAAGTAGTCTCTCAAGTTGCTTTGAATGGAGCTTTTTGACTTCATTCATATTACGCGGCCATTGAAGTCTTCCATTCTCAATCCGCTTATAAAGTAACAGAAATCCATCGCCATCCCAAAGTAGTGCTTTAAACCGATCTTTCCGTGTGCCACAAAACATAAATAGCGATTTACTGTATGGATCAAGACTATACTGCTGGCTGACAACGTTAGCCAATCCGTCAATTCCACGTCGCAAATCGGTCTTGCCACATACCAAATAAATACCGTGGAGTTGTTTCATATCAATGATCATTCCTAAACACCGCCTTTAATAATGCATCCAGAATGTAGTTATTGATTCGGTTGTAGACGAGAACAGTCTTATTTTCACCTAACTTCATTTGAAAAGCTTTACTGGCAGTAGCGGCCTGATAATTTTTTGGTTGATCCAATTTCACTTGGACAATTTCTTGGTCATTATTCAAAAAAATCACCTCATCATATTTGATAAAGTGATTCTATCGCACTGAAGTGCGTAATTATAGCCGGTTTGTTATTGGGTGCTTACG
>NZ_JAKZEQ010000095.1:0-2336 GCF_022549155.1 Lactiplantibacillus sp. ME-2 | reverse complement strand
ACGATTTTCACGTATTACCAGGTACCCATACATCATCATATTCATCAAGTGTTTCGAATGATATCTTTGGTGGATTCCACAGCTTTATCTTAAACTTGATCAAAGCAATCAAGGGCTAATCGATCGAACAGATATATTAATCAATTAATTGATTAATGACTTGATATTATCTAGATAATAGAGGAGGATATGTATTATGAGTTTCTTTTCTGATTTGCATTTCTTACCAGGTACACATACTGCAACGCATACGAGTTATGTAAGCAACCAACCATTGGGTACTTTTTATCAATTCGTACTGAACGTAATTGCAGCTATTAAAGGCTAATTAATTAACCAATTAAAAGGGGAATAGATCATGAGCTTTTTCAATGATTTTCATATTTTACCAGGAACACACACATCATCGTATTCATCAAGTGTTTCAAATGACATCTTTGGTGGCTTACACAGTTTTATCTTGAACGTAATCAAAGCCATTAAGGGCTAATACGTTATTTAAAACTGAAATGCCAACAAAACCATTTATGGTGTAATAAGCACAATACGATAGACGCGTGACTAAGATGATGGGCTGGCAAGCGATTTGTCACCCATCATTTTACATGAGGCCAAAAAAATCGTGAGTGCTTGGGGAGGAATCCATATGTCAAAAGATAATCAAAAAGTGACCGGTGATTCAATTTATCGGGTAAAGATGTATAAAGACGGTAAACGCTGGGTCTGCGCTGGTGCAACTACGTTAGCTTTAGCTGCCGGCCTAGTATTTGCCAACGTCAATGCATCTGCTGATACAACACCAGCAAATGAAACTAAAACGGAACAAGTTACTAGTGGAGCCAGTTCATCAGCAACTAGTCAAGCGGCTACTTCGGATGCCAGTTCTGCATCTTCGACTAGCCAAGCAACTTCTACGACTAGTCAATCAACTTCAACAGTTTCTGCTGCAACACAGAGTGCTACTTCAACAACAAGTGCTGCCAGTTCTGTTGCCAGTCAAAATGATACAACGCAAACCGCTGTTGCAACTTCTGCTAAGGTTCAGTCACGAGCCGCTAGTGTTGATACAACCGCGACTGTTCAACAGGCAACACCAACAGTTACTGCACCGACCTCTAGTGCAACGCCAAAGGTTACTAGTGAAGCAACTTTAACAACTTCTGAAGCTGCTAGTGGTTCAACTTCTGAAGCAACTTCAACAGTTGCTACTGGTAGTGGGTCGTTAGCTGCTAGTCATGATGTTAATGCCAACAATGTGAAAGTCGATGGCACAACGGTTGCCAAGACCGTCAAAGGGCAAACATACGATATGCAGGTCGTGCTTACCAAGAACAAGGCAATTGACTGGAATACGGGTAGAACTAACGGACAATTCTCAATTGCTCCTGCAGGTAGTTCTGAAACGGCGAACGGAACTTGGAAGGCTGTTTCATATCAAATCAATCAGAACACCCCAGTGACTATTGGTACTGGTAGCACTATCGTAGTTCCGGTTAAGGATGTTATTAACGCGACCACGTTAACGTTTAACTATGAATATACGGCTACTAATGATACTAATTCAAATAGTGATTATTTATCAATCAACGATATTCCAAATGCTGATGATAAAGCTCATATTGAAGCGGCGGGAAATACAGTCTTGTATCAGAACGGGTGGGACTACACTGCTCAGACAACTACTGATGTAACAACTACCACACCAGCTGAAGATGCACAGGATGTTTCGGTGGCATACGTTGTGATCACTGGCTTTAATGCAGATGGTACCCCTAAGTATACTCAGATCGCTGGTGGTGTAACTAAGAGTGGAAAGGTTGGAACTACCTTTACAATTAGCCCAGCAACAATTGATGGCTATGCCCTTTATGGCGCAAGCAATAACGTTAAACCTGGTGACAATGGCTTAACTGGTACAGTCGATTCGGTTGCTACTAATAATGAAATTGTATTGGTCTACGCCGAAAATACTGGTATTGTTGCTAACTATCAGACTGCTGATGGGACAACGTTGGCTACGCCTAACCAATATACTCAAGGTACTGACAAAACCTTTACCCGTGCTGGTGGTACTTACGCATTGACGGCTCCAAGTCTTGATGGCTATACCTACGTAGGCTACAAGATTGGTGACGGCGATGTTCAATCCGGCAATGTTGCTGCTGGTACGCTTGTTGCTGGTGCTAATACAGTAACCTTTGTTTATGCACCAGTTGTTGAACAATCCGATGTTACTGTAAACTACGTTGATGAATCTGGTAACACAATCAAGGCCGCTACGACCCAAACTTTGGATAACGGCTCAACTTATAAAGTTGCAACGCCAACGATCGATG
>NZ_JAKZEQ010000094.1:0-2450 GCF_022549155.1 Lactiplantibacillus sp. ME-2 | reverse complement strand
ATCTCAATGTTAAATCACGTAATACTTTAAAAAAATACATTAATCAGGGTTTACCAGTTATTATCATCAACGGTACTAAGCGTATTGATCAATTAGACGCAGATAAATTCATGCAGACACACAAAAAATAAGGCCTTGGGCGGGGCAAAACAAATTTAAGGAGGTGATTTCATGATAGCAACAACAATCTTATGGGCAATCAAGTTTATGATTGTGTCGTTTGTCGGCAACGTGGTGGTTAAGTTAATCAAGAACCCACGTCGGTATTTTGGAGTGTGAGGTCAGTCGCATGGGAAAGCATACAAAAAAGACCTACTTTACTTTGGAAGGTAGTAGGTCAGAAAGAAATAATCAAAAATATGCTTTCCCTTATTTTAACACGTTAGCACGGTTATATGAAGGGAATTTGTAATGAAGAAAACTAAAGATTTAGATGAACTAGCGTTTGAGGCTGGATCACTCGTAACTTCAATAGATGCTTTAGATGATTTTGTCTATGAATACTTCGTTAGTAACAATATTGATTATTCCGAAAAATTGAGTGGACTAATCACTGTCATAAAACAATATGCAGAAAATCACTATACAGATATTGATGAGCTTAATACGTTTGGTGGTGTTGAACAATGAAAGAGTTCGCAACGCTTGATAAAGCAATTGAGCTGGTCCAGCAAGGCTATGCGGTTTACCCACTAATTGAGAATACGAAGAAGCCACCTAAAGGGGTGGCGGGCTACCAAGCCGCAACTAGTGACCAGAACACCATCTTCGCATGGTTTAAAAAGCACCCCACTTACAACTTAGGCTTGCGCCTAGATTTATCGGATTTATTAGTTGTTGACATTGATATGCACGAGCCAACTAAAAACGGCCGGACTAGCTTGGCACAACTATTTAAGCAAGGACAGACGTTGCCGAATGATACCTACATTGAACGGACGGCTAACGGCGGCGTACATTACTTTTTGAAATATGCGGGTGCTAAGGTTCGCAAGATTGACGTTTGGCCCGGAATTGACTTGCTAAGTGACTTCACGGTGATTGCGCCAAGTGAGATTAACGGCAAGCCATACCAAGCTATTGACGGTCGAACTTTGGCTGATATTAAGACAGCTCCTCAATGGATAGTCGATAAGTTGGCGGGGCAAAAAGTGAACTGGACGTCAGAACACGCCTATACCACACGACAAAAGAAGTATACCGGTCGCTTGTTAGATGAAATGGTAACCGGGACAAACCAAGGTAATCGCAATGCTTGGTTAACTAAAATTGCCGGTCGTATGTTTGGCGTCGGTGCTGATCCCAAGACAGTCTATAACATGCTGTCAGTGATCAATGATTCGTTCGTGGATCCGGCACTACCTGATAGGGAAGTAAATACTATCTTTCATTCAATTCTAAAACGTGCAAGTCAGAGGGGGCGTCATTAGTGGGAAAGCCTAAAGAGCTACCGGAAGAAGATAAGCAACTGGCGAAACAGGCCGAGAAGGCTTTAAATAACGAAAATGACACCAAAAAGAGCACCGCAACGGAGCTGAAAAATTTAGTTTTCGAGCAACCAATTGAGTTTGGTTACAACGAAGAGTTTAGGGCGTTTGCCCGGGTTTCAATTAAGAATCATCATGAAGTATATGCGCTTGATTCGTTACAATTTCATGACTATTTATTCCAGTTATATGATGAAAAGACCCAGAATGTGTTACCAAAGTTAACCTATGATTCAGTTAATGAATACTTGGCAACGTATTCGCGGGTTCATGGTCAACAACAGAATGTTGTTATGCGGGTTGGTATCAATCAAGGTAAATATTATTTAGATCTATGCAATGACCAATGGCAAGTGGTTGAGGTTACTAAAGATGGCTGGCAAATTACTAAAGATAGCCCAGTTTGGTTTTACCGTACTAATGATATGGCGGCGTTACCAATTCCTAATCATCACGGTGGCAATCAAAATTTGTTAGAACTTGGATCATATCTCAATTTTAAGAGTGATAACAGTTTGGACTTGATAACTGGTTGGCTAATGGGTAGTTTCTTAGTCAATAGTTCACGACCAATATTAGTTATTCAAGGTATCGCTGGTGCTGGTAAGACTACGGCTAGTCGTTTAATTCGTGGGGTTGTTGATCCTGCAAAGCAAAAACACTCAATCTCACGTCCCAAATTGACAGTTGATAGTTTAGCAATTGACGCGATCCACCAACATACTTTAGTTTATGATAATTTTTCAGCGGGAACAATCACTGCAGAAATCAGTGATATGTTATGTACGATGGCGACTAATCAAAGTTACAGTAAACGTGCTTTATACACTAATAGTGACGAGGTATTGGTTAAGTTAGGTCGTTCAATCATTATCAATGGCATTGACGATTTAGCTAAGCGGCAAGATTTATTAGACCGGTCAATTATTCTAGAAATAGAAGCACCAAAAAAACGGCGAACGG
>NZ_JAKZEQ010000093.1:0-2513 GCF_022549155.1 Lactiplantibacillus sp. ME-2 | reverse complement strand
GCTGTAGACTGCACAGCTATCTCTGAATTGGCATAAGCGTAGGTGCTATCTGCGGCTGATTTAGCAACATTAGCTGTTGAAGCCGCTTGACTTAGGGCACTCGCGGCACTGGTGAATTTATCGTTTGTGTTATTTTGTAAAGCATTTTGAAGATTTGCTAATTCTTCGTTATAAGCATCTTGATATTTTTTGTATGTTGCACGGTCAATATCACTAGCATGGTCAGGGTTTGCCAGAACGCCAGCCATGAACTGGTTTAAGTTATTGTACGCCGTAGTTACGGCGGTTGTGTCAATCCCATCATCTTTAGCATTTTGTAAGATAACGTTATATTGAGATGTTAAACCAGCGAACTGCCCAATGTTGTTTTGCTTCTCAATGACACTCATTAAATTGGGATCGTTTAAGTCGGTGACCCCACCAGCGGCATTGTCAGCCATATTTTGTGCCTTGATAATCTTAATACCATCATCGGTTAGAATGACCTGTGTTGCGTTAGATTCTGCCATTTAATTCACCTCCCTTCTAATCATTTGTATTAACATTGCCCTTATCAATCTTGCTAGCTGGTGCCCGTACAATAATTGGTATCGTGATAACCCTTGTTACCTGATGATTAGTCGTATGGTCATTTGCTGGCCGGCAATGAAAAGTTAGGAATAATGACAGTTCGTTATTGGAATTGTGCATTAGGTGGCATGTTTCTGGTTCAACATTGTGGTCTGTAATGCCTAAGTCAATGTCGTTAAGCTCATCAACTGCAAACTCTTGACCCCCATGAACAACGTTGACGGCGTACATCATACGCTTATCTTGCATGTCCATGTCGCCACTGTGAAAAATTACATAGGGAAAACTTAAAGTCTGTGATTGGTAAGTTTGATTTTGAAGATCAAAGCCATAGTTAGTGATATTGATGGAATATTGAACGTTATAGTTGCCATTCTTAATATCAGCAAGCTTAATAATATCTTGCCGGCCGTTGGTAAACCCACATAATACATAGCCGTTAGCAAAGTCAACATTGACGTATCGACAATCAGCTATGGTACAGTAATGTGTCATTCTGCTGTCAGTTGGTTCTAATTTGAATCCCGGAATATACGGAAACCGACTAACAGCATATAAGTTATTGTCTGGGTCAACACAGGTGGAAGCCCATATATAAGCCGTTCCGTTGGATTCTTCAATATCAAAACTAGCCCCGTGTCCGCCATTAACAACCGTCATAGCACTAACTACGTTGAAATTGCTGTCGTGAAGCACGTATAGTGTGTCGCCGTGGATAGTTTGTGATCCAATATAAGTCCCATTTGATAGTGGACACATATACTGTCTACCAACGGCACCAATATCGATATTAGTTGGCAGAAAATCAGCTATCCGTTTAATATTGGCTGTATCAAGCTTAATCTCGGGGTCGCTTTGAATGTATCCTGTCTCAATTGTTCCATTTAGAGTGCCAACGGCATTATAGGGGGCTTGTACTAAGTAGCCTGTTTGCTCATAGTTGGTGTCAACCGTGCCATCAGGGTTGTGCCGGCGCCAGATAAATCCCTTGCTATCAATGTAGGATGAGATATTGGTATTTCCTTCCCAAGCCTGTAAGATTAATCGCTTAGTCTGCGTAGTATCCGTGAAGTTGTTACCGTCAGGGGTTAAAGCAACTGGTTTTACTGAGCTGGCGTCTGCTTTAGCCTTCGCAAGGGCATTACTAATAGCGTTCTGATAGCCTGCAAGCCATGCTGGTGTTGCTACTTGAACGGTCGTATACTCACCAAAGCCGACTGTGTTGCCATACGGGTTAGCAAAGCTGATTGTCCGTTGAATAACACGTCCACTAGCGTCTAATACCGGCTTAATTAACTCATCTTTAAACCTGATTGTGGCGCCTAATGGTGGATTGAATTCTGGCGTTACAGCAACCTCATAGTACGTTCTAGGATGGTTGTATAGTTTGAGCATACCTTGTGCCCATGTCATCAATCCCTCCGGGTTCTCTATGAGGTTAGCCGTAACCGTGGCTTCATAGTACAGCCCACTTTGCCAGTCCGGATTATATCGCTGATTGGCATCATCATCGACAATGTAAGTCTTGCCGTTATTGGCATTGGCAATTGTGCTACCGTTAGCCCCGTATGGAATTAACTTAGTCACCGGTGTTGAAACGGTTGTTCGCTTAATACTAGTCATGTTCTTGCCAAATACCGCCTCCTTATAGACCACGTCAGCATTAAGCTTGTCAGTAATGACACACACCTTTTTCGTAATGTTACCTTGTGAGTCAATCTCAACATAAGGGTCAATCTCGACATTGTAGGCTTGAATTAGTGTCTGTAATAACGTACTAGCCTTAGTCTTACCGTCAATGCTGAATAATGACACTATAGTGTTGGTAGTCTGATAATCTACTGTCCATCCGGTAGCGTTAAAGCACTCATTGAAGGCCGTTTGAATAGAGTTATTGCTAGGAGCTGCTGCAAGTGGGTAATGATGAGCTAGTGTGTATAAGC
>NZ_JAKZEQ010000092.1:0-2529 GCF_022549155.1 Lactiplantibacillus sp. ME-2 | reverse complement strand
GGTGTCTTTTTTTTACCATTTTGGCTGGGTGGCTAACTTAATTATAAAACGCGCGGAATAGAAAAACTATCTCATCTTTGAAAATAACTATCAACAATTATTAGCCTTATTGCATCTTTGCTGACACCGATTTTGAAGAGTGTATGACAGGTGTTCTGTTCTGACATAGTGGGAAGCATTGAGTATGCTTTTGAAAAATCGAGCTAATATTTTCTGGCAAAAGAGTGGAAGTCCGAGATATAGGTTAGTTAATACAGATAGCGAGGTGTTAAATATGTCTAATAATTCGAGTGATAAGACCATGTTTGCGATGCGTATTGATAAGAATGAAAAAGAACAATTAAGACGTTTGTACCATGATATGGGACTTGATTTATCGACAGCGGTTAATTTGTTTTTTAAACAGAGCTTACTCGAGGAAGGTTTGCCGTTTCAGCCAAAGAGAAAAAAAAGTTTCCAGCAATGATGATTGATCAACCCGTTTGGAACTTTAGCTTCAGAATTTAATCATTGGCATTGTGATGATGGCTTGGAAAAATTCAATTAGTTGAAGCAATACGAATTAGAGCTTGTTTATTTTGATCAATGGAGTTGTCTTTCATAATGATTAATAAAGCAGAGTTGCCGTTGTTATGGCATTGAGTCCATGGCATTTGGGGCTCTGTTTTTGACTGGTAGAGTGTCATCATTACATGTATCAAGATAGTTTTACTATCCGAATCTATGTCAGATCTTGACGTGACACATTTATTCCACTTTGAATGAATGTTAATTAAATCATTGAATACTGGCTGTCTTATATTACTCATTTCTTGATAGTGTTTGGAGTTTAATAGACTCCGTTTCAAGTTACATATTAGTGTATAATTTTTAATAAATAAGTACCAGGGGATGAGGTGATTTTGAGGCAATGGCAAACGCTTTTTCAACAGCAAGTGCTAACGCGTGCGTTCAATTATTATCAAGAAGGCCATGTCAAAAAATTCAGTAAGGAACATCATAAACTGATGGCGATAGTGCAGGGTGTTCAGGACTATCAGGTTACGATTTTTGAAAGTAATGGTGACGTTACTACGATGATTTGTAATTGTCCGTATGCTCTTTCTGGTCTGCATTGTAAGCATATGGCTGCAGTGTTGTATTATGTTGAAAATACTGTGAGTATTGGTAGTCAGTTAAAGATGAATTCACCTAAGAATTGTCAGGAAAAGTTATTCAAGGAATCGAATGATAGGGGTGGCAACGAATGGAATTCGGATCTCATACAAGATATTCGAAGTTTTACCTTGAGCCAGAGTAAGTTGTTAGCTCATGAAGATATGCTAGCAGTTAATCCATGTCTATTATTTACACCACTTGCGGATTTACCAATGTTATTCAAGTCTTGTGAATGGTTGGTATCAACCGAACTGCCGAGAATGCTTGCTGCTAATCAGCAACAAATGGTCTTTGATATATTGACTTATGCGTACTTGAAGTTATGTTACACCGGCGTTGATCAAACTAATCTGATTGATGAGTGTGCCCGTCTATTCAGGCAGTTACTAACACATGCCGACGGTCATATTCGCCGATCGATCTTTCGGTGGCTATTCATATATAGTCTGGCATTGCCAATTAAGTATAGCTCACAGTTTGAGCTGTTATTGTTTTATAGTGATGCTTTCAGTAATCCATGGTTTCTTAATCAAAAGTTGATATTGGTTGACCACAAAATCAGCAAGCTTCAAGCCAGTCATCATGAAATGCAATTTCAAGTCGAAACTACCGTAATTGAATGGCAACGTTATCGTATCCATGTTATGAAAGAGCTGAAATTATCGCCAAATACTGTCCAAGAATTCTGCCAGTTGAATCGTGATGATTTAGTTGTTAGTGATTATTTTGTTGAGAATTGTCGTGAGTACAACGATATAGAACGTGCCATTATGTATTGTCGTACTGGGATTCAGCAAGCGGCGCAGGATGACAATTCGACTGTCATGTATCATTGCTATGACCAGTTAGTTTCACTCTATCGAGATTGTGGTTTGGTGAACAAATACCGGCAGGCGTTGTTTGAAGCAATCACCAAATGTGATGCTTTGAATTCTAACTGGTACATTCAGCTTCGAGAGCAGTATTCCTCAGCAGATTGGTCGAATGTGCGTCGTCAGATTAGTGCTAGCATAATTCCGCAAACTGATTTTGAATGGGACAGTTTTCAAAATGTGTTTGTAAGGCCGTATGTACTGGCTTTGCAGCGAGATGTGAAGGAAGCAACAACACCTGAGAGTCAGCTTTCAATCATTAAGCAATTAGAATATCTACAAAAGTATCATGGTTCGACCGGGTTAGAGGTAGCAGATTGGCTTTGGCAGGATTGGTATCGACATTACCCGGAACGTAAAGTGTTGATGGATGCATTGGACGAACGGATCGCGCAGAAAATTGAAAAAGATTAAGAAAGTAGTGCATCACAAAATTAGGTTCGGTAACTAGGGACTGTCTGAAAACTAAAAATTCAGGTATAATCTGAGGAAAAACGAA
>NZ_JAKZEQ010000091.1:0-2907 GCF_022549155.1 Lactiplantibacillus sp. ME-2 | reverse complement strand
TTACTTGTTTAATAGCCTTTAAAGTGCCAGCATATTGATCAGTAACCAGACAATCGGGACGACCATAGGTCGTCAATAAACGTTTCAAAAAATGATAGGCGGATTGATAATCACGATGTTTACGTAACTCAAAATCTAGTGTTAATCCATGACTATCAATGGCTCGATAGAAGTAATACCAACGACCTTTGATTTTAATATAGGTTTCATCAACTCGCCAGCTTTGACTATGAGTATCTCGCTGTTTTCGCCATAATAATTTGAATAGTGGCCCGTAATGGTGAACCCAGCGCATGACGGTTGTATGATGAATAATAATTCCACGGTCACGCAAAATTTCAACCACATCACGGTAGCTTAATGAGAATCTAAAATAGTAGCCAACGGCTACCAAAATAATATCTTTTTGGAAATGTCGCCCTTTAAAATAATTTTCCATCATCGCTACCTCGCTTTTTAGGCTAATTATACTCAAAATAAGTTTACCTGAAAAATTTTGCACCAGAACCGTAAACAGTTGGTCACTGTTAATCCAAGAAAGACATCTCAAATCTGCTCAAGCTGTGGGTACGATGATGGTAAACATACCTTAGATATTAGACAGTGGATATGTCCTAACTGTGGTATTAATCACGATAGAGACATTAATGCTGCTATCAATATATTAAACGTTTAATAAAAGACTAAACTGGGTCGGAACGACCCTTAGTAAATAGCCGTAACCTCTGCACTGATATTCCTAGAATATACGTGTAAGTCAGCGGTGTTCCTAGAAGCTCGTTACTTTAGTGACGAGTAGTTCACTAAAGACTATGCCGATGACATTTTCATCTGTGATTTCTCTTAACCCCGATTAACAAAAGCAAAACGCGATTCAGTTAAACATTTCTGTCATCAACAAATGTTATTGTATAAATGCGAGCTATGCTATAATAAAACTGTAAGTCTAACATTATCGTTAGACTTAAAATAAAAACTCAGAAAGGTCTGACTACATGCAACTAAAAGATGTTGTTAACGAACTATCATTGTCAGAAATGCAAATCACACGACTTGCCAATGATAAAAAAATTGTTCGCTATCACAAAAATCATTCAAAGATGTGGGAATATGACGACGAAAGTGTCTTCGTTTATAAGCATTATCTCGAAGAAAAACAACGCTTAGCACAACGTTATAATACCCAAAAAACCGTAATCAAGCGCAACAAATCCATTGCTAAATTCCACCGTGAAAACATTACAAACGCTGTCACAAAAGCATTTGAAGATGTGTATTCAAACATCGAAGACCACATCACCAAGATTGATCAAATTGTTGATTTAACAATTAACAAATTGTTACGACAAAATAAAATGCAATTTGACATTACTGAGATTCAATCCGCCGTTGAACAATCACTTGTTGATGTTGAAGAATTTAAAGTTGCCGAAGCGTATACAGCATATCGTTTACAACACGACATCGATCGTAAAAAACAAACATCTGTTGATTACCAAATTAACAAGCTATTGAAAAAAGATGATGACGTTGTTAACGAAAATGCTAACAAAGACGCTGATGTTTATGCCACCAAACGTGATTTGACCGCTGGTGCCGTTTCAAAAGCAATCGGCTTAAAAATATTGCCAAAAAAAATTGCCGATGCTAATATCAAAGGTTTGATTCACTGGCATGATTTAGATTATAGTCCTGCAAACCAATATCACAATTGTGGATTAATCGACTTAGAAGACATGTTGAAGAATGGATTCACATTAGGAAACGCTGATGTTGAATCGCCCCACACATTGACAACCGCGGTAGCACAAGCATCACAGATACTTTCAGCGATAAGTTCATCTCAATATGGTGGTTGCTCCTACGATCGCATTGACGAAGTCCTCGCACCATACGCTAAAAAATCATTTAAAAAGCACTTAAAAATTGCTAAATCATTAAACATCGAAGATCAAAAGAACTACGCAGAAATAATGACACGCCGCGAAATTCAACAAGCTATGCAAAGTTTCGAATACGAGATAAATACACTCTATTCATCAAATGGACAAACTCCTTTTGTGACGCTAGGGTTTGGACTTGGTACTAGTTGGTTTGAACGTGAAATTCAAATCGGTATCCTTCACCAACGCATTGCTGGACTAGGTAAAGATCATCGGACTGCAATTTTTCCAAAGTTATTATTTACAATTAAACCCGGCGTTAACATGCATCCAAAAGATCCCAATTATGACATCAAGAAACTCGCTTTAAAATCAGTTATTAAACGCATGTCACCCGAAATTCTAAACTATGACAATGTCATCGATATTACTGGCAGTTTTAAAGCCTCAATGGGCTGCCGCAGTTTTCTTAGCGCGATGTCACCAGAAGATTTAAAAGCTCGTGGCGAAACACATGATTACTCAAGCGGACGCTTAAACCTAGGTGTCGTTAGTTTAAACCTACCAAGAATTGCACTTGATTCAAACGGTGACAAAGAAAAATTCTGGAAATTACTCGATGAACGTCTAAATCTACAACGTGATGCTTTACTTTTTCGAATTGAAAATGTTAAACAAGCCTTACCGAAATACAATCCAGCCGGATTCATGTATGGCGGATATGGTCGTTTAGATCCTGATGGAAATGTCGACGAACTGTTTAATCACAACCGTGCATCCGTTTCAATGGGATACGTTGGTTTATACGAAATGACCGCTCGCTTCTATGGTGACTGGCAACATGATCACACTTACAATCAAGAAGCGCACGACTTTGCATATTCCGTCATTAAACACATGAACGAAAAAGCTGCGGCATGGAAAAAACAATATGGATACGGTTTTTCAGTTTATGGTACTCCAGCCGAAAGTCTGAACAGTACCTTTGAAGAAATTGACCATAAACTATATCCAAACGTACCAT
>NZ_JAKZEQ010000090.1:0-3062 GCF_022549155.1 Lactiplantibacillus sp. ME-2 | reverse complement strand
TGTATTTACCTTTCAAGCCAATTCGTTTTAACGTTTCTTTATCTAGTTTTATGCCATCTACCGGGACGTGGTATTTTGCACTAAATGCCACGGAGCCAATTTGCTCAATCTCGCTGTGATGGACTCGACACAATGCCATAACGTGCCGTTTAGTGTGGTCAACGTGTGTTCTGTTCAAGCCGGCTCCGATAACGTCTACATGATGGATATCAGCACGATTACCGCAGATCATGCAAACTCGGTGGCGGCAACATTGAAACAGATAATATTCTTGCTCACGTGGCAATAGCTTATAGCCTTCCTTGAACGGCACGTGCCACTCAAACATGAAGTCGATGACTAGGTCGAGTAACTGGTTAGCATCGCTCACAGACGATTCTGTGGTGTCTGACAGGCTAATCTGCTTGCCAAACGTATATGACTCATACTGCAAATAAAACAAGTTTTTCAAGAAGTCTGTCGGCATGCCTGACCACGTATAGATGTCACTAAGCAACGCGAAGAACAAGCGTCGCTGTTGCGGCCTAGCTTTACGTGTGTCAGCTATTTCCCAATCCACATAAAATTGGCTGTGGGAGCCACTAACGGTCTCTATATGGTCTAAATTAGGCTTCTCATCTAACCGTGTAACCAAATAGTATTGACCATCCTGCTCAATTAACTGCGCTCGTGACTGTTGCATCTAGTCACCCCAATGTTTGGAAGTTTTGTTTAATAACCAGTTCAAATTAGAAGGGCGATCCGTCTGGAATTGGGGGAAAACCACCGCCATGGTAACTATTAGCTGATTGATTACTATATCCTGGGGCTTGTACATTACCAGCGTTACTATTTGCTGGAGCGCTGAATCCATTACCTTGTTGCTTATTAGTCGTCGTGCCAAAACCACCACTTGTGCTTTTGTGATTGCCAAAGCCACTATTTACTGTATTGCTACTGCCTGCTGGCCGCTTAACACCATTCGGTTTGCTACCATCCTGCATAAATGGTTTGTGACTTTTGACGCTTAAATAAGTTTTACCGTTTTGGCCAGTTTCCCAATCGACCGTGACAGCCAGTTTATTGCCAACGGCTTGCGAGACAAATTGCTGAATCGAATCAAATGAAGTCCCATTAGCTGCGCCTAGGGCAACCGCAATCGTGTTAAACCGTTTAATCGAAAGGTTACCTTTCTCCTCTGTACTGGTATCCCACACTTCATTGTCGAATCGAATTCGGCCACCCTTATATTTTCCATCGAGCACTTCATAATCAAATACTGCCATTGGGTTCCCGGCTTGTTGAGTTGTCGTGTATTGAGAACTGGGAGCAACCACCACATTGTATGTTCCGGCCTCCTCCACTGCTTGTCCGAGAATATTATTTGTATCTACTGTAAATAGTGCCATTTTTATTTCTCTCCTTTTTCTGACTGAATTAGCTCATTAGCTTTAATCAATTTGCGATCATCTAATCGGTTTTTAGCGTGATTTCCTTTTTCTGGATCCAGATCAATCATTCGTTCACCCGCTGCCAAGTAAATATGGCCTACTAGGTCGAACATCGAAGTAAATGCGTTAAACGTTTTTTCATTCATATCAGCTTGAAAACGACCCTCGCCACTAATTCCTGATGATCCGTTATCAAGTTGATGAGCAGTAGCATAAATCGTTTTGCCACTTTCTTTTAAAATGGTTCCCAAATCACGAAACCATAATTGTAATTTTTGATAATTCTGACGATTGTCCTTAGCAGCATTATCAATATTTTCCAATACCAAGTTTTGAAGTGCTGTAATATTGTCTAATACAATTACCTGATATTTAGTGTCTTGAATGCCTTGCATGACATATTGTTCAACCATGGCCTGAATATTCGGCATATCGCGATGTTCAAAGATAATAACATCGACGTCCTTATCACCGATCAAGACATTACTCGACATATCGAAACTGAACAACAACTTGTGGCCTACAAACTGTTTCACTACACTGGTCTTACCGGTACCACCATCACCGTATATGAAGTACATATTTGGTATCACCGGAATGTTGCCATCCGCATAAAACTTCATCTACATCACTGCCTCAAATTTAATACCATTCTTTTTCATATATGAAGATAGCCCCCACATCTGGTCTTTAGTGGCTGTAATTTTCAAAGTTCGAGTAAGAGACACTACTTCGCCGGTGTCTGTATCGACAATTTTACCGGTACTCGTTTCTTGCTGATGTTCTGCAGCCAATTGCTGTTTAAGCTCTCGCTGACGTTCACGTTCTTTGGCTGATTCAACTTGCCGGTCAATTGCCTGCAACAAGTACTGAACGTCCTGTCCTTGCTTCAATTGGTCAATCCATGGGATGGGATCAACGTCGACTGCTTGAGCATACTTGGTAATCATCGTTGTGGCAGTAGCCAACTTATCCTTGGCTTGCTTTACCACCGTCATCGACGATGCAACTTCTTGAGTGATTTGTTTGTTGCTGATGCTCTTATTCAGCCAACGAGGATCGAATTCAATTTCATCCACCCCAACGTCGTAATTGGGTGCCATTTCAGCAATCAAGTCCATCACGTCAGCTTTGCGTTGTTCACGGCGTTGAACCTCCAGCTCACCAAGCCCTTCATCAATCGGATCAATGATCATGTCGATGCTGGCTTCAAGCTTTTTTACCTCGGTTTCAAACTCACGTAATGGTTGATTATAATTTCGCTTGATTTCTTTGCGCCGATCATCAAGCGCCTTTTTGAGCTTGTTCAATTTGGCCCGCACTTGCTTGCTGTCAGTTACGTTATCTTCGGTAATTACTAAATTTGAGTAACGCGATACATATTGCGCAATGGACGCCTGCAATCCTTCCAAATTGTTAATTTTAATTGGTACCGGTTGATAGTCCACCGTGTAGTCTGGCAGATTAATTACTTCATTCGCCATTATTCAAGCCCCCGTAATTCGTTCAATTCTGTTTCACTCTTATCCAACATCTTGTACAACTTGGCCAGCGATTCACCATCACTGATCCAAACACTGTTGATAACATGCTTTATAAACTTGATGTGATTGTTCACGATTTCTTCCATAG